>JAIYAI010000607.1 GCA_027489135.1 Acetobacteraceae bacterium | reverse complement strand
GCGCGCGGGACTGGGTGTCGTCCAGCATGGCCTGGGTCGGCGGCGGGACGGCGATGCGCACGGCCAGCGGCGCGGCGAGGCGCGCGGCCTCCGCACCGGGCCGGCCGCGGAAGGGCTGCGGAAGGTCGCCGCAGGCGCCGAGCGCCAGGACGGCCGCGAGCCCGAGCAAGGCGCGGCGCATCAGACCAGCACGCAGGTGACGAGAAGGGTCAAGAGGGTCAGCACCATGAACTGGACGAGGTAGGGCATCGGACCCTCATGCCGGCAGCGCGATGGCCGAGAGTTGGTGCCCGATCGGGTCCCGGCCACCCGCGAGGGTCCTGCGCCGGTGGCTGAAGAAGCGATCCTCCTCCGCCAGGGTGCAGGCGCCGGCGGTGGCGACGGCGGCGAGGCCCAGCGCACCGAGCCGCGCAGCGCAGTAGCCGGGCAGGTCGAACTGCCACCGCTCCGCGCGCCGGCCCTGGGCGAAGAAGCGGGCATCGGCGGCGTCGCGGGCGAGGACGGCATCGCGCAGATCCGGCCCGACCTCGTAGCTGGCCTGGCCGATGCAGGGGCCGACCGCGGCGGCGATGTTGCCGCGCCGGGCGCCGAGGCGTTCCATGGCCTCGACCGTCGCCTCGATCACGCCGGCGACGGCGCCGCGCCAGCCGGCATGGGCGGCGCCCACGACGCCGGCCCCGGCATCCGCGAAGAGGACGGGCGCGCAATCGCCGGTGACGATGCCGAGGGCGATGCCGGGGCGGCGCGTGACCATCGCGTCGGCCTGCGGTCCCTCGCCCTCGGCCCAGCCGGCCTCGACCTCGGCCACGGCGATGCCGTGCACCTGGGTGAGGCCATGCAGCGCGACGATGTCGAGCCCGAGCGCATCCATGGCGCGGCGTCGGTTCTCCCGGACCCGGTCGCGGTCGTCCTTCGAGGAGAGCGAGCAGTTCAGCGCCGCATAGGGGCCTTCGGAGACACCGCCGCGGCGGGTGAAGAAGCCGTGGCGCACCCCTGTCAGGGCCGGGACGGTGAGGAATTCGGCTTGGGTCATGGCTCCGGCTCGAATCCCGGTGGCGGCGGCAGGGCGGGATGGCACAGGCAGAGCGCCTTGAACAGGCGGCCCATGCCCTCGGCCGCGACCAGGCGCTCGGCGCCGGAGAGGATCTCGCCGGCGAGGCGGTGGCGGCCCGCGGCCGCGGCGCTGCGGGCCAGCATCGCGGCGCGGCTCATCAGGCCGAGGCGCTGGAGGAGGAGGCCCTGCGGCAGCGGGCCATGGGCCGCGGCGCCGGCGGCGCGGCCCGCTGCGGCAATGGCGGCGAAGTCGACATGGGCGGTGAGGTCGACGGTGCCCGGCGCGGCCAGCGGGTCGGCGGCGCCGTGCCGGGCCATGGCCTGCAGGGTCTCGCCGAAGCCGGGCGCGGCATAGCCGTAGTCGATCAGCAGGGCGGCGCCGCCGCCGGCGCGCAGGCGGGCGGCGACGGCGCGGGCGAGGTCGAGGGCCGGTTCGCAGACCTCCCGCACCGCGCCGTCCGGCGCCTCGGCGGGGAGCGCGGGCGGGGCCTCGGCCGGGCGTTCCAGGAAGGCGCCACCGGCGACCCAGCGTTCCAGCCAGGCATCGCCGCGGCGGACGAACTGGCGGATCGGCAGGGCATCGAGGAACTCGTTGCCGAGGATGAGGGCGGGGCCCGGCGGCACGTCGGCGAGGCTGTCGTGCCAGGCGGCGCCGGCATCGGGCAGGGCGCGCGCCTGGGTCTCGCGCAGCGCCGGGGACGCCTCGACCAGGTGAACCCGCAGCGCGGCGCGGAAGGCAGGGACCGTCTGCCCTACGGCCCGCAGCGCATCCGCCATCAGCGTCCCCCGCCCGGGGCCCAGTTCGACCAGACGCACCGGATCGGGGGCGCCCATCGCCTGCCAGGTCACCGCGGACCAGAGACCGAGGCATTCGCCGAAGGCCTGGCTGATCTCCGGCGCCGTGGTGAAGTCGCCGCCGGCGCCGAAGGCCGGCCGCTGGGCGTAGTAGGCGGCGACGGCGCGGGCCATGAAACGGTCCAGGCGCTCGGCGGCGGCGGGGGCGTCCTCGATCATGCGCCGCCGCTATGCGCCGGGATGGCGCGAATTACACCCCCTGGGCTCCGGCGTGCGCCGGGCCTTCGCCCCGGCTTCCCGGGGATGGCGCCGACCGGCCTGCGGGCCGAGGCTTGCGCCCGGGCGGACGCCGCTCTCGGACATTCGCCGCACATGACCTAAAAGGCGGGCCGGCCCCGCGATCCGCGCCGCCAGCCCCATGACCTGCCCGGGAGCGCCCGTGACCCCTCTGCCGCCGCAACCGCTCAGCCCCCTCGACGGCCGCTACCGCCCCGCCGTCGCCCCGCTCGCGGACTATCTCTCGGAGGCCGGGCTGAACCGTGCCCGGGTCGAGGTCGAGGTGGAGTGGCTGATCGCCCTCGCCGACCGGGGGCTGTTCGGCGTCGCGCCGCTCGGCGCGGCGGAGAAGGCCGGGCTGCGCGCACTCTACCTGGAATTCGGCCAGGCCGAGATCGACTGGCTGGCGGCGCGCGAGGCGATCACGCGCCACGACGTCAAGGCGGTGGAGTACCTGGTCCGGGACCGGCTCGACCGGCTCGGCCTCGGCGCGCTGGCCGAACTGACGCACTTCGC
The DNA here is from genome assembly GCA_027489135.1 of Acetobacteraceae bacterium. GTDB lineage: Bacteria > Pseudomonadota > Alphaproteobacteria > Acetobacterales > Acetobacteraceae > JAIEOP01. The sequence goes on along the minus strand of JAIYAI010000607.1, from coordinate 2,150 downwards.
CTGCACCAGCGAGGACATCAACTCCACCGCCTATGCGTTGACGGTGCAGCGCGCGGTGACGCGGATCTGGCTGCCGAAGCTGCAGGCGGTGATCGCGGCGCTGGCGGCGCTGGCGACGGCGCACCGCGACGTGCCGATGCTGGCCCGCACGCACGGCCAGCCGGCGACGCCGACGACCATGGGCAAGGAGATCGGCGTCTTCGCCTGGCGGCTCGGGCGCGTGGCGCGGCAGATCGAGGCGACGGAGTACCTGGCGAAATTCTCGGGCGCCACCGGCACCTGGTCGGCCCATCTGGCGGCCGAGCCCGGGGTCGACTGGCCGGCTCTCTGCCGCGGTTTCATCGAATCGCTCGGCATCGGCTTCAACCCGGTGACGACGCAGATCGAATCGCATGACTGGCAGGTCGAGCTCTACGACCGCATCCGCCATGCCGGGGGCATCCTGCACAACCTCGCCACCGACGCCTGGACCTACATCGCGCTCGGCTATTTCGCGCAGATCCCGGTCGCCGGGGCCACCGGCTCCTCGACCATGCCGCACAAGATCAACCCGATCCGCTTCGAGAACGCGGAGGCCAATCTCGAGATCGCGGGCGGGATCCTCGGCACCCTGGCGCAGACCCTCGTCACCTCGCGGCTGCAGCGCGACCTCACCGACTCGACGACGCAGCGCAACATCGGCGTGGCGCTGGGGCATTCGCTGCTCGCGCTCGACAACCTGCAGCGCGGGCTCGGCGAGATCGCGCTGGCGGAGGCGGTGCTGCGCGCCGACCTCGACGCCAACTGGGAGGTGCTCGCCGAGGCGATCCAGACCGTGGTGCGCGCCGAGATCGCCGCCGGCCGCTCGCGCATCGCCGACCCCTACGCGCTGCTGAAGGATCTCACCCGCGGGCGGCGCGTCGGTGCGGAGGACCTCGCCGCCTTCGTGCGCGGCCTCGACATCGGGGAGGCGGCGCGGGCCCGGCTGCTGGCGCTGACGCCCGCGACCTATACCGGGCTCGCCTCGGCGGTCGTCGATTCGATCTGAGCCGCGGCGGGGCGGCTCACGGCGCGGCCGGGCGGCGCGCCCGCAGCATCAGCCAGAGGCCGATCGCCAGCATCGGCAGCGACAGCAGCTGCCCCATGGTCGCCCCGGCGAAGAGGAAGCCGAGATGCGCGTCGGGCTGGCGGAAGACCTCGCCGACCAGCCGCGCCACCGCGTAGCCGGCGAGGAAGGCGCCCACCAGGAAGCCGCTGCGTTCGCGGATCGAGGGGCGCCAGACCACCACCTGCAGCAGCACGAACAGCAGCACGCCCTCCATCCCGGCCTGGTAGAGCTGGCTCGGATGGCGGGGGAGCTGGAGGGGGTCGGTCGGGAAGACCATCGCCCAGGGCACGTCGGTGGCGCGGCCCCAGAGTTCGGCGTTGATGAAGTTGGCCAGCCGCCCGAAGCAGATGCCGATCGGGACCACCGGTGCCACGCGGTCGCCGAAGCGCAGCAGGTCCAGCCTGTTCCTGTGGCAGAAGACCAGCGTGGCGATGACCACGCCCAGCATGCCGCCATGGAAGCTCATGCCGCCCTGCCAGACCGCCAGGGCCTCCAGCGGATGGAACAGGTAGTAGCCGGGCTTGTAGAACAGCACGTAGCCGAGCCGCCCGCCGAGGATGATGCCGAGCGTCACCCAGGTGACGTAGTCGTCCATCTGCTCCCGCGTCGAGGCCACGGGATCGAGCGCCACGAGGCGCCGCGCTAGCAGCCAGCCCAGCACGATGCCGGCGATATAGGCCAGCGCGTACCAGCGGATGGCGAAGGGCCCGATCTCGACCAGCACGGGGTCGATGATCGGGAAGGGCAGGACGAGGAGCGTCACCGGTAGGGATCCCGGGCCATGGCGAGCCTCAACGGTAGGGGTCCGCGGCCATCAGGAAGTCCTGCACGTAGCGGCGCACCCCTTCCTCCAGCCCTGTCATCTGGCCCGGGTAGCCGACGGCGCGCAGGCGGTCGATCGGGGCCTCGGTGAAGTACTGGTACTTGCCCTTCAGGTCGGTCGGCATGTCGATGAACTCGATCCGCTCCTGCTGGCCCATGGCGGCGAACATGGCCCGCACCAGGTCGAGGAAGCTGCGGGCCCGACCGGAGCCGAGGTTGAAGAGCCCCGAGGCCGCGGGGT
>JAIYAI010000046.1 GCA_027489135.1 Acetobacteraceae bacterium | reverse complement strand
TCCACCGTCAGCGGGTTCTCCTCGAGGATGGTCAGGTTCGCCAACTTGCCGGCGACGATGCTGCCGACCTCGTCCTCCATCCGCAGCGAATACGCCGCGGCAAGCGTGATGCCCTGGAAGGCGCCAAGCCGGCTCGCCCGCTGCTCCGGCCCCGCGACCCGGCCGGACGTCGTGATGCGGTTCACCGCGCAATGCATCAGGAAGAGCGGCTGGCCCGGCGCCATCGGCATGTCCGAGTGCAGCGAATAGGAGACGCCCGCCCGCTCCACGTCGCCGAGCCTGACCATGCTGTCCGCCCGCTCCGGCCCGAGGCCCTTCTGCCCGTAGGCGTCGGCCAGCGCGACCACATAGTAGGGGTTGCCGCTGACCAGCACGCCGAGCCGCTTCATGCGTTCGACCTGGTCCTTGCGCGAGACCGCGAGGTGGATCGCCAGGCTGCGGTGGTCGTAGCGCGGGTGCCGGCGCATGTTCGCCTCCACGGTGTCGAGCACCATGTCGAGGCCGGCATCGCCGTTGACGTGCATGTGAAGCTGGTAGCCCGCCTCCCAGTAGATCCGGAAGGCGCGGGCGAAGGCCTCGGGCTCCATCATCCACTCGCCCTTTCCCGCGCCGACATAGGGATCGCGCAGCTGCATCGCGAGCGAGTAGATGGCGCCGTCGGCGAACAGCTTGGCTGCCTTCGGCACCATCGCCGTCATGCCTTCGCCCCAGCCCAGCACCTTTTCGGTCTCGCTGATCATGGTGTCGGGGAAGGCCGCGCTGATCGACTTGCCGTCGGGGATGAAGAAGAAGCGGAAGGGTCGCTCGGACCGCGACAGCACGGCGTTCTGGGCCTCCTGCAGTTGCTTCGAGTAGAGCCCGCCGGGCTCGCAGGCGAGCGTGACGCCGTTGGCGTGGTAGTAGCCGGCGACGAACTCCAGCCCCCGCCGCAGCCGCTCGGGCGTCGCGATCGCCGGCATCAGCTTCGGCAGGATGGCGAACATGCCGACTTCCCAGAAATGCCCTTCCTCGAGATTGGACTGGCTCTTCGCGGCGTCGGTGAAGCCGGCGACCAGGGCGGGGTCGATGCCATAGGTCGCCAGCGCCTTGCTGTTGAGGAAGAACTCGTGGCCCGAGCGGTGCCAGACGACGATCGGCCGGGTGGTGCTGATGCGGTCGAGATCGGCGCGCGTCAGCGGCCCGTGGCACACCTGGTGGTAGCCCCAGGTGAGAAGCTGTGCGGCCGGGTCGCGGAGCTTCGCGCTCGCGTCGGCGAGCCGCGCGCGATAGGCCTCCTGGCTCGTCGCCGCCGGCACGGTGCCCGAGGGCAGCACCCAGTCCTCGATCGCGATGATCTCGGAGACCATGGTCAGGCCGGTCAGCAGCGGGTGCTCATGCTGGGCGATCAGCCCGGGCGTGATGACCTTGCCGGCGAAGCGCTCGTCGATCGTGTAGGGTTGGCCGCCCGCCGCGGTCGTGAGGTCCCCGACCGAACCGACCGCGAGGATGCGGCTGCCGAGCACCGCGACGGCGGTGGCGGTCGGCATGGCGGGATCGAGGGTGATGATCTCCTTCGCCGGGTAGATCGTGATCCGCGGCAGGGTCGCGCCGTCGAAGCGGCGCGCCAGATCCTGCAGCGAGGGCTCGGCCGCCAGGGCCGGTGCGAGGCCCGTCGCCTCGCAGACCAGGCCGGCGGCGGTTGCCGTCGCGGCCGACCGCATGATCTGCCGGCGCGACGGCAGGCGCGCCTTGCGGAAGGCCTCGGCGAAGGCGGGGTTGCACATGATGCACATCGGATCGCCTCCGGCCGGGCCCGCGTCCTGGCCCGATAGGGCAGCCTAGATCGAACCGCGGGGCCACGACTCCGACAAATGGCCGAATTCCGGCTGCGTCACTCCCCGGCGGCGTATCCGTGCAGGGCGGGCGGATCCGTGACGACCAGGCTGCCATAGCCGGGCGCGATCCAGCCGGCGGCCGCGAAGCGCTTCAGCAGGCGGCCGACCATGCGTTCGGACAGGTTGGCCATCTCGGCGATCTCGGCCTGCCGCAGGGCGAGCGGCGCGGGCGCGGCGGCGGGGTTCCCCATGTCGACGCCCGCCGCGCGCAGCACCACCGCGGCGAGGCGCCGGCCGGAGTCCGGGATCAGCAGATCGCTGATGGTTGCGATGGCGATGGCGATGGTGAAGTCGGAGAGCGCGCCGACCGCCCGGGCCGCTTCCGGGCCGGAGGCGGCGATTTCCCGCAGCGCCGCGAGCGGGACGTGCAGCACATGCGCGGGCTCGATGGCACGGAAGCTCAGGCTGCGCGCCTGCCCGGTCATGATCGGGCCATGCCCGAACCAGACGCCCGCGCGGATCACCCCGGCGAGGCGGAGCGCGGCGCCGAGGCCGGGGACCAGCACGCCGATGCCGCCCGAGACGATGCCATAGACGCCGCCTTCCGCATCGCCGGCGTGGAAGACGTGCTGGCCGGCCGGCAGGCCGAGGGGCCGCGCCTTCGCCAGCACGGCCCGCTGGACCTCGGGCGGCTGCTGCGCGAGCCAGCCCTGCCCGGGCGCGGCGCGCCCCATCCCGCCCTGTCCGGACAGCGGCTGCGCGGGACGGCGCACGCGGAGGGACGGGGCGGCCCCGGAGCCCGCCATGGCCTCAGGCGATTCGCCCGGTCCGGGCCCAGGTCAGCGCGTGTTCCAGCCGGTCGTTGCCCCAGAACAGTTCCTTCCCGACGACGAAGCTCGGCGCGCCGAAGATGCCGAGGGATCGCGCCGTCTCGGTCTCCGCCGTCAGATGGGCGTCCACGGCGGGGTCGGCGGCCCGGGCCAGTACCGCGTCCGGCGCCTGGCCGACGCGCGCCAGCGCGGCGGCGAGGTTGGCCTCGCTGCCCGG
>JAIYAI010000159.1 GCA_027489135.1 Acetobacteraceae bacterium | reverse complement strand
GGCGATGCGCGGGTCGCCAGCGCGGAGAAGGGGGAGAAGCTGCTGGCGGCGATCTCGGCGAAGATGGCCGAGGTGCTCTCGAATCCGAGGCTCTGGGCGTAGCGCGTCGCGCCCGGCCCGGAGCCCATTCAGGGCTTCGCGATCACGCGCGGTGGACCATTCCGACGGCAAGACGTTCGGGATAGGCTTGCCGCGCTCAGAACGGACGGGTGGCGACGTGGCATCGGGGAAGATCATGATGGCGGCCGAGGCCGCCACGGAATGGGCCAACAGCGCACTGCGCGGCCGGGCCACCAATCGCGCCGAGGATATCGCGCATGGCGCTCAGCAGGTCCTGAAGAACAGCAGTCTGGTCCTGGCGAACGCCACGACCAAGGCCGAGGCGAGCCAGCAGCAACTGCTCTTCCAGCAGGCCTCCGACATCGCCCAGGCCGACCACGAGCGCTGGCTCGACGGCGCGCGCGGCCCCAACGGCGACGGCACCCATTGCACCGCCGATATCCTCAAGGCGCATATCGGCAACTGCATGGAGCATACGATCCTCGTCTGCGAGTACGTGCGGGACAAGTACCCCGGCGTCACCGCCCACTTCATCGGCGTCAGGGACCCGTCGAACCACGCCTTCGCCATCATCGGCGCCGACGCCGGCCTGCCCACCGGGACCGGGGCGTTCGCTCTCACGACCGACGATCCACCCGTCGCGCTGGGCGCCTTCGCCGTCGTTGCCGATGCCTGGTGGCACGAGATCTTCCCCGCCCGCAGTGGGGTCTGGTCGCAGAAGCTCGGGCATATCCTGCGGCAGACGCTGGTGGTGCCAGGCACCCCGCTGCCGACGACCATCAATGCCGACTGCGTCCGCTACGCCTGACGCCCCGCCCCGACGCTGGTGACACCCGCCGCGCAGCGGCGATAGGCTTTCGCCGGGAACCAGCCCTTGGGAGACGTCCATGATCCGATCCGGCCGGCGGGCGCTGCTCGCTGCCCCCGCGGCGCTGCTGCTGCCGCGTCTCGCCTCCGCGCAGGGCAGCTTCCCGAGCCGCAGCATCACCTGGGTGGTCCCCTTCGCGGCTGGGGGCATCACCGATACCGCCGCGCGGACGCTCGCGGCGCACATGTCGGGCACGCTCGGCCAGCAGGTGATCGTCGAGAACCGGGCCGGCGCCGCGGGCACCATCGGCGCCGAGTTCGTCGCCCGCAGCGCGCCCGACGGCTACACCATGCTCTACGGCAGCCAGGGGCCGATGGCCTCCGCCGTCACCATGTTCCCCGGGCTGCGCTACGATCCGCGGCGGGACTTCGCGCCCGTGCATGGTATCGGCGCCTCGCCGCACCTGATCGTCGCCAACCCGGCGCGGGGCTGGACGACGCTGGCCGAGATGGTGGCCGCCGCCCGCGCCCGCCCCGACGGGCTGACCTATGCCTCGGTCGGCATCGGCTCCTCCCCGCATCTCGCCGCGGAGACGCTGCTGCGCGTCGCGGGCCTGTCCATGGTGCATGCGCCCTATGCCAACGGCACCCAGGGGCTGAACGACGTGATCGGCGGGCGGCTCGACCTGATGTGGGACTATCCGCTGACCAGCCTCGGCCATGTGCGCGAGGGGCGACTGCGCGGCCTCGCCGTGACCGACAAGGAGCGCGTGAAGCTCGCCTCCGACATCCCGACCGTCGCCGAGGCTGGCCTGCCGGGGGCGGAGGCGGTGCCCTGGGCCGGCCTCTTCGTGCCGGCGCGCACGCCGCGGGAGATCGTGCTGAAGCTGTCGGGCGCGATGGTGGTAGCGATGGCCGACCCGAAGGTGCAGGCCTTCTTCGACGGCACGGCGACGGTGCTCTGGCCGCATGTCGGGCCCGAGGATCTCGGCGCCTTCGTCCAGGCGGAGATTCCCCGGCTTGCGGAGATCATCGCGCGCTCCGGCGCGCGTGGGGGATAACGATTGCGCTCCGGCGCGCGCGGGGGAGAGGGATCGTGCGGGGCAGCCAGACCGGCGTCAGCCGCGCGCGGCCCCGGTGCCCCGGCTGCGCTTGGTGCTCAGCGACCGGCCCAGGATATGCGCGCTGTTGCCGATGACATGCGCCGTGGTGCCGACGATCAGCGGATCGGGTGCGTGCACCACGCTCTCGTCCTTGCCGGAATAGGGCAGGGCGCCGAGGAAGTGCCGCATGCATTCCAGCCGTGCCCGGCGCTTGTCGTCGGACTTCACGATGGTCCAAGGGGCGTCGGCGGTGTCGGTGTAGAAGAACATCGCCTCCTTCGCCTCGGTGTAGTCGTCCCATTTGCCCAGGCTGGCCTTGTCGATCGGCGAGAGCTTCCACTGCTTCAGCGGGTCGTGCTCGCGTGCGGCGAAGCGGCGGGCCTGTTCCTCGCGGGTCACGCTGAACCAGAACTTGAAGAGCCGCATGCCGGAGCGGACCAGCATCCGCTCGAGCTCCGGGCATTGGCGCATGAATTCGAGGTATTCGCCGGCGGTACAGAAGCCCATCACGCGCTCGACCCCGGCGCGATTGTACCAGGAACGGTCGAAGAAGACGATCTCGCCGCCCGAGGGCAGATGCTCGATGTAGCGCTGGAAATACCACTGCTGCCGCTCGCGCTCGTTCGGCTTCTCCAGTGCGACGACGCGGGCGCCGCGCGGGTTGAGATGCTCCATGTAGCGCTTGATGGTGCCGCCCTTGCCGGCGGCGTCGCGGCCCTCGAAGAGCACGGCGATCCGTTCGCCGCATTCCTTCGCCCAGGCCTGAGCCTTCAGCAACTCGACCTGCAGCGGCATCACGCGCCGCAGGTAGTCCGCTTCCGTCAGGCGCGTCGTGTAGGGGTACTTTCCGGTCTCGAAGGCGCGACGGACGGCCTCGGGGTCATGGGCGGGCCGCCGCAGGGCCACGCGGGTGACGCGACCCGCAGCCGGCGTGTCTGCGAGGTCGGCCGCCGCGGCGCCGATCGAGCTGGCCCCATTGTCGGTGTGCAGGGTCTGTGTGTCGGTCATGCACCGCGCCTCGGTCTGGTGCCTGCATTCTTCGGCCGCGCGACCGCCGCACCCCATGATCCAGGTCAAGCCGGGTGACATTTTCATGACAGGCCGCTTCATGACAGGCCGCTTCATGGCAGGCCGCGGCGACGCCGGCGCGCACCCGTGCCGCATGGCCGGTGCGGTGACCGTGCCCGCGGCGATCGATCCTGCGGCTGCCGTGGCCGTGGTATCGCGCAGGCCCCCAGGGCGGCCCCGCGGGCTTGCGTCGTGGGTCCGGCGGGGCGGAGCCGCGGGCATGCGTCGTCAGTCCGGCAGGGCTGCCAGCACCCAGACCACCAGCGCCACCACCGCCAGCACACCCGCGCAGCTGACCGCGAGCGGCCAGCCCGGGTCCTTCCGCGGCTGCACCCCCGGCCCGGCGGCGCGGGCGATGCGGCGGTGCGGCGCGGTCGCCGCCAGCACGCGCTTGCGCTCGGCGGCCGAGAGGCTCGCCATGCGGTCGCGCCGGATCAGCGGCGCGCGACCCCGCGATTCCAGGATCCGGTCGCGGTAGAGCCCCGTCGCGTCGTCATGCACCGAGGCGACGAGGAGGATCACGACCAGCGAATCCTCGCGGAACTCGCGGCAGAGCAGGTCGAACTCCTCCTGCGCATCGAGCCGCTCGGTGAAGGGGCCGACGTTGAACCAGCGCTCCTCCAGCCCGAAGCGGGTGCCGGGTAGGGTATGGAGCAGGACCTCGAAGGTGCGATCGGGCCGCGTCAGGAGGCCTGCCGCGGCGCGCGATTCCGATGGCATGGCCCCGACAGCATCGCCGGGAAGGCTGAAGGAAGCGTGTGCGCCATCACCAGCGCAGGTCGAGCCAGGACAGATGCCCGCCCTTGCCGGCGCCGGTGTCGAGGAAGACAGCCCGGCCGCCGAGCGCCCCCTCCTGGACATAGGGCCGGCCGTCGGGGGATCGACGGTCATGTCCGCAATGCACGACGAGCGGGGCGGGGATGGTCTCGATCCAATCGAGGATCCGTTCCGGGAAGCCGTCCGTTCGTGTGCGCCCCGTCACCTGGCCGAAAAGGGCGCGGGACAGGGTGGGGTCCGGCCTGCTGGCCCCGGCACCCTCGGGCGGCGGACCGTGCAGCATGCGCGGATGGAAGCCGGCATGGACGAAGAACCACGGACCGAGCCGCATCCAGGGCGGCGCCGCCGCGATCTCCGCCACCGCACGGGACTTCAGCGCCGCGCCATCCGCCGCGGCCTCGAGCTGCGCCAGCGTGCTCCCGAGGCCGGCGGCGCTGTAGCGCACCGTCTCGCCCATGAGGGCGCGGCGCAGCTTGTGGTCGTGGTTGCCGAGCAGGAAGCGGCCGCGCCGGGCATCCAGCACGCCGAACATCAGCCGCAGCACCTCCGGGCTGTCCGGGCCGTAGTCGGTCAGGTCGCCGAGTTGCAGCAGGTAGAGCCCCTCTGCCTCCGCTCCCGCCACGGCATGGCGGAAGGCGGTGGCGTCGCCATGCACGTCGCCGACCACCCTGAGCCCGACGAAGCCGCGGCGCGCGAGGCCTGCGGCATCGGGGGGCAGGGGGTGTGGGAGCGTGCGGGCCGGGGTCATGCGGCCGCGTCTTCGCCAGGGCCGGCACCGGTGCGGATGGCCGCGAAGGCGGCGAGAGCCCGGGCGCGGCCCCGCGCCGGGTCGACCACGGGCCGCGGATAGTCTCGCCCCAGAGTCACCCCGGCGCCGCGCAGCACGAGGTCCGGCGCCTCCCACGGCCGATGCAGGTACTTGTCCGGCAGCCGCGCCAGTTCCGGGACGAAGCGTCGCACGTATTGGCCCTTGGGGTCGAACTTCTCGCCCTGCAGCACGGGGTTGAACACCCGGAAATAGGGCGCCGCATCGGTCCCGCAGCCGGCCACCCACTGCCAGGAGGCGCTGTTGGAGGCGAGGTCGGCATCGACCAGCGTGTCCCAGAACCACGCCTCGCCGGCCTGCCAGGGTTGCAGCAGATGCTTCACCAGCAGC
>JAIYAI010000160.1 GCA_027489135.1 Acetobacteraceae bacterium | reverse complement strand
TGAAGCCGCCCTGGCCGCGCGCCACGTCGTCCAGGTCGACGGCTGCGGTGCCGACCTTGCCAAACACCACATACGCCGAACCGTTGTTCGATTTGCCATTGTTGCTGTTGTTGAGCGCGGCGACGATGAGGTCGAGGAGGCCGTCGCCGTTGACGTCCCCGGCGGTGGAAACCGCCCCCCCAGCATTGTCGCCCGTATCTTCGCCGAGGATCTTGTAGCCGCCCAATCCTCGCGCGATCTCGCCGAGGTCGATGGCTGTGATACCGGCCTTCCCGAAGATCACATAGGCCGCGCCGTTATCCCCGCTGCCGTCGCTGTCATTCCGGGCGTCGCCGACGAGAAGATCCCCAAGCCCGTCTCGATTGAGGTCCCCGGCGCCGGACACGGACCATCCGACAATACCTGCCGGCTCGCCGGAGATCTTGAAGCCACCGGCGCCGAGGGCAACGTCGCGGAGGTCGATCGTCGCGCCGTCAGACTTGCCGAAGACCACATAGGCACCGCCGGTTCCCCGCGTAAAGCCGACGCTGTTCCAGTAGGCACCAACGACGACGTCCGCGAAGCCATCGCCATTGACGTCGCCGGCACCGGACACGGACCATCCGACGAGGTCCTCAGACTCCTCGCCGAGGATCTTGAAGCCGCTCTGTTCGCTGTCGAGGTCAGCGAGATCTACCGGCGCGCCGTCGGGCTTGCCGAACACCACATAGGCTGCACCGCTGGCCGATCTGCCCTCGCTGGCGTTAAAGATGGCTCCGACGATCACGTCGGCAAAGCCATCGCCGTTGACATCCCCGGCGTCGGAGACGGCCTGGCCGGCACGGTCGCGCTCCGTCGAGCTACGAATCTTGAAGCCACCGATCCCGCGGGCGATGTCGCCCAGGAAGATTGCCGGAAGCGGATCGACCACGCCGGTGACGTCGATGGTGACGGTGCTGGTGACCCGGTCCCCGTCCAGGTCCGTCACCGTGTAGGCGAAGCTGTCGGTGCCGAAGAAGTCCGGCTTCGGCACATAGATGAAGGCGCCGTCCGCGCTCACGAAGGCACTGCCCCCCCGCGCCGTCGCCCGTGGCCCCGCGATGATCGACAATGCACCATCGCCGCCGCCGTCGTTGCTCAGCAGGCCTATTGCCCCGGGCCCGGCAGAGGCGACGCGCAGGATCCCGTCTTCGGCGACGGTGTAGGTGTCAGGCGCGGCGACCGGGACGGTGCTGGTGCCGACCACCAGGACGCTGATGGCCCGGCTCGCCGTCCCGTCGACCGAAGTGACCGTCAGGCTGTCCGCCACCACCTCGCCGGCGCGCAGTGCCTGGACCGCGGTGCGCGTCGCATCGAGGAGGTAGGACCACTCCCCCGTGGCGGCATCGAAGGCGAAGCTGCCATACGTACCACCGAGGGCCGCCGGCACCCTGAAGGCGGCCTCGCCCGTATCCGGGTCGGCGATGACAAGCTGGCCGGTGGCGAAGGGCAGCACGTCCTCCACGACGGTGCCGAGCGATGAGCCCGCGATCCGAGCCGGGTCATTCGCGCCGACGACCCCGAAGGAGACGGTGCGGGCCAGCAGGCCGCCATGCCCGTCCGAGATGGTGACGGTGAAGATGTCGTCCCCGTCCCGCAACGCCCCCAGTGCGCGGTATTCCGGCAGGGCCGGATCCAGCGTGTAGGTCGCGCTGCCATCCGGGGTCCAGGTCAGCCGGCCGAAGCGCCCGGTGATCGTACCGGTCGGGTTGCCCTGCACCGCCGCCACGGCCAGCGCATCGCCATCGCGGTCGAAGGCGCCGCCCAGCAGCGCGACGCCGCCGATGGCGACGGAACCATCGAGCATGATGTACCCGAGATCCTCCGCCTCCGGCGCGTCATTGGTGCCGTTGATCCGGATGGTCAGCTTCGCGGTGTCGGTGCCGCCCTTGCCGTCGCCGATGGTGAAGCTGAAGACGTCGCGCACCGTCTCGGCGGCACCAAGCCCCTGCACCGCCGCGCTGCCATTGCCGAGGTGGTAGCTGTACGCCCCGGTCGTCCGGTCCCAGGTGAGCGAGCCGTAGGTGCCCGCGACGGTCGTCGCCGTGCCGCCATTCACCGACAGGACCGAGAGCACGTCGCCGCGGTCGGCGTCGCGTGCGCCCGTCAGGAAATTGCCGGTGGCAATCGATGTGCTGCCGTCCTCGACCAGGAGGGTGGATCTGGCCTTGGCGACCGGGTCGTCATTGCTGCCCGTGACGGTCACGCGCAGCGCGCCCGTCGCGGTGGCGCCGGCGCTGTCCGCCACCGTGATGACGAAGCGCTCCGTGAAGGTCGCGCCGGCGCCCAGGCGCTGCACGGCGGCGAGACTGTTGTCGAGCGTATAGATGAAGGCGCCGCTGATCGCATTCCAGGCCAGCGTGCCGTATCGGCCGAGGATCGGGCCCGCGCCGAGGCCGTTCACGCCGAGGAGGGTGAGCAGGTCGCCCGGATCGGGGTCCGTGGCCCGGGCGAGCAGGAAACCCGCGGCGCTCGATCCGAGCGGATCGTCCTCCGTCACCGCGGATGCAAGGAGCCCAGTGAAGCGTGGCGGACGGTTGGTTGCCATGGGCGTGCCTCTCCGGGCCGGGCGCGGAGCAGACCACCGTGGATTTCCGCAACTGCATTGGACGCAGCGCGCAACGGCCGCGTCAATGTCCTATGGCGCTGAAGAACAAGGAGAATGTGTGCGGCATCGGACACTTTTCGCCGTCACGCCACAGCGAAGCTGACCCCACAGCCGCAGCCGCTGACCGCCTGCGGATTGCGCACCACGAAATGCGCGCCGATCAGCGCCTCGTTCCATTCCAGCTCCGACCCGGAGAGCAGGTCGAGCGAGACCTCGTCCACGAAGACCCGGACGCCGTCCTGCTCCACCACCAGGTCGCCGGGCTGGGCTTCGGCCTCCAGCGCGAATTTGTACTGAAAACCGGAGCAGCCACCGGCATCCACGGCGACGCGCAGCCCCGCGCCGGGCTGGCCTTCCTGCCGGGCGATGGCGGCGATCTGCCGCGCCGCGCCGGGGGTGACGCTGAACCGCGCCATGCTGGTCGCTTCTTGTGTCATGCGGAGTACTCCTGGCCGGGAAGATAGGCAGCGCGCCCTTCCGCTCCAAGCATCAAGTGATGCACGCCATGGTTGCCGCGCCGAAAAGGGGCTGGTAGTGCCGACGCCATGCCGCAACAGGATCGCGCCCTGGATCGCGCTCCCTGGGCCGTCCGGCCCGAAGCCTCCCGCGGCCGGCTCCACGCGGAGCCGGGCGGCGACGCCCGCTCGCCCTTCCAGCGCGACCGCGACCGGATCATCCATGCCAGCGCCTTCCGGCGTCTGCAGTACAAGACCCAGGTCTTCGTCTTCCACGAGGGCGACCATTTCCGCACCCGCCTGACCCACAGCATCGAGGTGGCGCAGATCGCCCGCTCCATCGCCCGGCGCCTGGCGCTGGACGAGGACCTGGCCGAGGCACTGGCGCTTGCGCACGACCTCGGCCACCCGCCCTTCGGCCATGCGGGGGAGGAGGCGCTCGATTCGCAGATGCGCCCCTATGGCGGCTTCGACCACAACGCCCAGTCGCTGAAGGCGGTGACGAAGCTGGAAGCGCGCTATGGCGGCTTCGACGGGCTGAACCTGACCTGGGAGACGCTGGAGGGGCTGGCCAAGCACAACGGCCCGCTGCGTCGGCCCTCGGCCTATATCGCCGAATACGACGCGATCCACCCGCTGGACCTGACGACCCATGCCTCGGCCGAGGCGCAGGTGGCGGCGCTGTCGGACGACATCGCGTACAACAACCACGACCTCGACGATGGCGTACGCGCGGGGCTGTTCAGCCTGGAGGAGGCGGCGTCCCTGCCGCTGATCGGCGACGCCTTCCAGGAGGCCCGCGGCGCCTATCCGCACGCGCCGCCCGAGCGCCTGGTGGCGGAGACGGTGCGTCGCGTGATCAATGTGATGGTGGGCGACGTGGTGGCGGAGGCGGGTCGGCGCATCGCCCGCCTGGCGCCCCGCTCGGCCGAGGATATCCGCGCCGCCGGCGCCCCGGTGATCGCCTTCTCCCAGCCCATGCTGGAGGCGAACCTGGCGATCCGCGAGTTCCTGTTCCAGCGCATGTACCGCCATTGGCGGGTGAACCGGACCATCCAGAAGTCGAAGCGGGTGACCCAGGTGCTGTTCCAGCTGTTCCATGGCGGGCCGCAGATGCTGCCGCGGCAGTGGCGGGAGCGGGCGGGGGAGCCCGGCAGCCCGCAGGCTGCGCAGGTGGTCTGCGACTACATCGCCGGCATGACCGACCGCTACGCGCTGGAGGAGCACCGGCGCATGACGGACCCGAACGTGCCGGGGTAGGGGGCCGATGGCAGGCCGGCTCGGCCTGGGCTAAAGCGGCGCCGCCATGAACAGCCCTGCCGCCGCCGGCCACGACATCTTCGCCGCCCTCCGCGCCCGCGTGATCGACGCGCTGCGCGGCCTGCTGCCAGACCTGCCCGCTGATGCCTTCGCCCGCGTTCAGATGGAGCCGCCGCGCGACCCGACGCATGGCGACATGGCGACCAACGCCGCCCTCGTCGTCGGTAAGGTTGCGAAGCAGCCGCCGCCGAAGCTGGCCGCCGCCCTGGCAGAGAAGCTCGCCGCCCTGCCGGAGGTGGCTGAGGCCGCGCCCGCCGGCCCCGGTTTCGTGAACCTGCGCCTGCGCGAGGATTTCCTCCGCGCCCAGCTTCCCGTCGTGCTCCGCGCCGGCGAAGCCTATGGCGACGGCTCGACGGGGCAGGGGCGCAAGGTCGACGTCGAATACGTCTCCGCCAACCCCACGGGGCCGATGCATGTCGGCCATTGCCGCGGCGCCGTGGTGGGCGATGCGCTGGCGAACCTGCTCGCGAAGGCCGGCTGGGACGTGACCAAGGAGTACTACATCAACGACGCCGGGGCGCAGGTGCAGGCGCTCGCGATGGCTGCCTATTGGCGCTACCTCCAAGCCCTGCTCGATACGAAGGAGGGGCGTGATTTGGCGGCGGCCCGCTTCGTGCCCCTGCGGGATTTCGCCGCATCTTCCCGCGACAGAGAGGCATTTGAGTCTCGCTTCGGCCTGACTCTGCAGTATGGCGGCGACTACCTCGTTCCCGTCGGACAGGCGCTGTACAAGAAGTTTGGCTTTGGCCTCATCCCGAACGACGGCGGTGAACCAACTCTCGACTCGTTGGCAACCATCCGCGCCTTCACTGTCGATGCGATGATGGTTTCCATCCGCGACGACCTGGCCGCCCTCGGCGTCACCGGGCAGGTCTTCGTCTCCGAGGCCGGGTTGATCGCCGACGGAAAGCTGGAGCAGGCCGAGGCGCTGCTCGCTGCCAAGGACCTGATCTACCGAGGCGTGCTGGAACCTCCGAAGGGCAAGACCCCCGAGGACTGGGAACCGCGCGAGCAGACCCTCTTCCGCGCTACGTCCTTCGGCGACGAGGTAGACCGGCCGCTGCGCAAGTCCGACGGCTCGGGGACGTACTTCGCCAACGACATCGCCAACCACTTGCACAAGCTGGAACGCGGCTTCGACGAACTCGTCCACGTCTGGGGTGCCGACCACGGCGGCTACGTCAAGCGCATGCAGGCCGCCGTCGCGGCGCTGTCCGACGGCCGCGTGCCGCTGGACGTGGTGCTGACCCAGATCGTCCGCGTCATGAAGGATGGCGAGCCCGTGCGCATGTCGAAGCGCGCCGGCACCTTCATCACGCTGCGCGACCTGCTCGACATGGTGGCCGAGAAGGTCGCCAGCCTGGACGAGGCCCGCGACGCCGTCCGCTTCACCATGTTGACCCGCAAGGCCGATGCGCAGATGGAATTCGACCTCGACAAGGTGGTCGAGCAGTCGCGCGACAACCCGGTCTTCTACGTCCAGTACGCCCATGCCCGCTGCCGCAGCGTCCTGCGCCAGGCCGAGGACCCGTCGCCCGCCGACCTCGCCGATGCGCCGCTCGATGCCCTGACCGACCCGGCGGAGCTTGCCCTGATCCGCCGCATGACCACCTGGCCGCGCACCGTCGAGGCCGCCGCCATTGCGCGCGAGCCGCACCGGATAGCCTTTTTCCTCCATGACTTGGCGTCCGATTTTCATGTATTGTGGAATCGGGGCCGTGAGGATGCGACGCTCCGGTTCATTCGGGGGGATGAGCCGGCGGCGACCCGGGCGAGGCTGGCGCTGGTCGCCGCCACCGCCTCCGTCATCCGCAGCGGCCTCGCGGTCATGGGGGTCACGCCGGTCGAGGAGATGCGCTGACGCATCCTCTTCCCGGTGGGGAAGGGGGCTGGCGTGAGCGAGGACCTGGCATGAGCGACGCGGTGGTCCCGTCCTACCGGGTGCCGCGCGAGCACGGCGGCGGCGTCGCGTCGCGCCTGCTGCTGATCGCCGGCGGATTGCTCGGTGTCGTCGCGGTGGGCGGCGCGATCGCCTGGGGCATCGGCCGCATGGGCGGCATCACGGGCCCGCGCGGCGTTCCGGTCATCGAGGCCGATCCCCGTCCCATGAAGGTCCGGCCCGAGAATCCGGGCGGCCTGATTGTGCCGAACACAGACCAGATGGTCCTGGAGCCGCTGGCCGTGCGCCGCGCCGCGGAACGCCAGCAGGGCGCCAATGCCCAGCTCGCCCCGCAGGCCGAGGCGCCGCAGCTCGATCTGCTGCGGCGCGCAGCCGCGCCGCCGGCCCCGGCACCCATCCCCGGCGTCGAGGGGCTGCGCGACACGCCGCCGGGTGGTCCCGCCGCCACCCCGTCGAACCTCGGCACGCGCACCGCGGCGCTGCCGGCTCCCGTGCCCCCAACCCCGGCCGCTCCCACGCCTGCCGCCGCGCCGGCGGCTCCGCCCGCCCCAGCCGCGACGGGCCGCGTCCAGGTCCAGCTCGGTGCCCTGGCGACGGAGGAGGCCGCCCGGGCCGAATGGGCCCGGCTGCAGCGCCGTGTCCCCGCCCTCGCCGGCCGCCAGCCCGTGATTTCGAGGCTCGACCGCGGTGCCGAGCAGCCGCCGCTGTTCCGCC
>JAIYAI010000811.1 GCA_027489135.1 Acetobacteraceae bacterium | reverse complement strand
GCAGCCCGGTAGCTCGTCAGGCTCATAACCTGAAGGTCACAGGTTCAAATCCTGTCCCCGCATCCAACGTTCCCAATACCTCTCGACCCAAACCAGAACGGCCGTTCACCGCAAGGGGAATGGCCGCTCCGTCGTTCAGCGCCTCGCCACCATCCGCCGCATCCAGGAACGCCGAGGTCACCCCGCAGCAAAATCGTCACCTCTCGCGGGGGCCGTCTCCTTCCACGCCGGCACTGTCACCCATCCAGCGGCGCATGCGCGCCCTGGCCGAAATACGCCTCCTCCAACCGCCGCGGCAGGTCGGGCTCCGTCGTGGCCGCGCGCAGCACGACGCGGCCGCCCGCCAGCGCATAGACCCGGTCGGAGACCCCGAGCGCCTTCTCGATCAACTGCTCCACCAGCAGCACCGCCGTGCCCGCCGCCCGCAGCCGTGCCGCCGCGCTGAGCACGCGGTCGACCAGCACGGGCGAAAGGCCCGCCGACGGCTCGTCCAGCATCAGCAGGCGCGGTCGACGCACCAGGCCCTGGGCCACCGCCAGCATCTGCTGCTGCCCTCCGGACAGCGTTGCCGCGCGGTGCGTCCGCTTCTCCGCGATCTCCGGGAAGAAGCCGAGCGCCTCCTCGACCCGCTCGTCGATCTCCCGGCGCCGCAGGCCGTAGCCAGCCAGCAGCAGGTTGTCGTGCACGCTCTGTTGGGTGAACACGCGATGCCCCTCCACCACGTGCACGAGGCCAAGGTTCACCGTCTCCCGCGGGCCGACGGCGGAGATGTCGGCGCCGCCGAAGCGCACGCGCCCATGGCGCGGCAGCAGGCCGGAGATCGCCTTCAGGAGCGTGCTCTTGCCCGCGCCGTTGGGGCCGAGCAGCGCCACGATCTCGCCGGCGCCGACGACGATGTCGACGCCGTCCAGCACGTTGATCTTGCCGTAGCCGGCCGAGAGTCCCTCGACCTGCAGCAACGGGCCCTCAGGCGCCGAGATAGGCACTGACCACCTCCCGGTGCGCACGGATCTCCGCAGGCGTCCCCGCGGCGAGAACCTTCCCGAGGTTCAGCACCGTCACGCGGTCGCAGATGTCGAAGATCAGGTCGGCATGGTGCTCGACCAGCAGCACGGCCACGCCCTCGCGGCTGATCGCGGTGATCAGCGCGCCGAGGCGGCGGATCTCCTCCGCCGAAAGCCCCGCCGCCGGTTCGTCGAGCAGCAGGAAGGCGGGGCGCAGCATCAGCGCGCGCGCGATCTCCATGAAGCGGAGTTCGCTGTGCTGCAGCCGGTCGGCCCGAACCTCCGCCAGCCCGTCGAGCCCGACCGCAGCGAGCGCGGCCAGCGCAGCCTCGCGCAGCGCGGCCTCGTCGCGCCGGCTGCGCGGCAGCGACAGCATCGCCTCGGCGAAGCTGGCCTGGCCGTCGATGGTGCCGCCGATCATCACGTTCTCCAGCACCGTCGCGTCGCCGATCATGCGCGGCGTCTGGAAGGTACGGGCGATGCGGTGCGCGGCGCGGGTATAGGGCGCCTCGAAGGGCAGCGGCGCGCCGTTCAGCCGCGCCTCGCCCCCGGTCGGACGGTAGTAGCCGGAGATGACGTTCAGCGTGGTGGTCTTGCCGCTGCCATTGGGCCCGATCAGGCCGTGCACCTCGCCGCCGCGGACATCGAGGTCGACGCCGTCGATCGCCTTCACGCCGCCGAAATGCAGCCGGATGTCGTGCAGCGTCATGCTGGCCGGCGTGCGGCCGGCGCCGAGCACGCGTGGCAGCAGGCCCGGCCGCGGCGCGATCTCCCTGTGTTGTTCCAGCGGACGGCGGCCGCGGAAATCGATCAGCTCCGCGATGCCGCCCGGGATCAGCAGCACGATCGCCAGCAGCAGCGCGGCGTAGAGAAAGGTGGACCACTGCACCAGCGGCGCGGCGAACTCCGGCAGGGCCGTCAGGATGATGGTGCCGAGCACCGGGCCCAGGATCGATCCCCGCCCGCCGATCAGGATGGCGATGAAGAACAGCACCGACATCTCGAAGGTGAAGGCGTCGGGCGTGATGTAGGACTGCAGGGAGGCGAAGAGCCCGCCTGCCACCCCGCCCAGCGCACCGGCAAGCAGGAAAACAAGCACCAGCAGCCTGGGCTTGGCGATGCCGGAGGCCTCGGCCGCGACCTCGGCGTCGCGGATCGCGATCAGCGCGCGGCCGAAGCGGCTGTGCGCGACATTGGCCGTGATCCAGGTCGCCAGTGCCGCCAGCAGGAAGCAGAAATAGTAGAAGCCCCAGCCCGGTTCGAAGGGCCAGGGAAAGTCCGGCCCCGGCGTGCCGACGCCGCCGCCCGTGACGTCGGTCCAGGCCAGCGCCACCTGGGTGACGATGGTGGTGAAGCCCAGCGTCGTCATGGCGAAGTAGAAGGTGCGCAGGCGCAGCGCCGGCAGCCCGACGATGACGCCGAAGATCGCGCCCATGCCCCCCGCCGCGAGCAGCGCGAGATAGGGGTTCCAGGCGGGCATCACCTTGCCCGCCGTCAGCACCGCCGTGGTGTAGGCGCCGAGCGTCAGCATCGGCACCCAGCCGATGGCCAACTGGCCCGCGAAGCCGACCAGAAGGTTCAGCCCCGCGCTCAGCACCCAGTAGATGCAGGCACGCTGGGCGATGACGCCGATGTAGGAATCGTCGAGCAGCGGCAGAGCGAGGCCGATCGCCGCAAGCACCACCCAGGGCAGGGCGCCTTCGAGGCGCAGCGGCCGCGCAGGGGCGGGCAGGGCCTGGTCGCTCATACGCGCCGGGCCGTCGCGGCGCCGGCCAGACCTTCGGGGCGCAGCAGCAGGACCAGGATGAAGACGGCGAAGACCGCGACCGCGGCGTAGATGCCGCCCACCAGGAAGTTGGCGGCCTGCTGGAACAGGCCGAGCGCCAGCCCGCCGATCACCGCGCCGCGGGTCGACCCCATGCCGCCCAGCGCCACGGGGACGAAGCCGTAAAAGTTCAGGATCGCCTGGTTGCCGAAGAAGGCCAGCAGCATCTGCCCGCCGGTGAAGCCTGCGAGCGCGCCAATCATGCCGGCGATGGCGTAGCAGGCGAGGCGGAGGCGAGTCTCCGGCAGGCCGAGCGCCCGGGCGGCGTAGCTGTCCTCCGCGATCGCCAGGAAGGCGCGGCCGACCAGCGTGCGGCGATACAGCAGTTCGAGCCCGATCACCGTCACCGCGCAGGCGAGAAGCGGCAGCCAGAATTTCTGGTCCAGCAGCCCGGGGCCGATCGGAACCAGCACCGGGAAGGGCTGCGCGTCCGTGCCCCATTCGATGGCCGTGACCTGCTGCACCATCAGCGCGAAGGCCAGCGTCGACAGCACGTAGAGATGCTGCTCGATGCTCTTCAGCACGGGCCGCACCGTGACGATCTCCGTCACGATGCCGAGCAGCGCGCCGCAGGCCAGCACCAGCACCAGGGCGACGATCACAGGCAGGCCGAGCTGGTTGATGAAGAAGGCGCCGAGCACCCCGCCGAGCATGCCCAGCATGCCGGCGGTGAAGCTGAACACCCGGGACGCCGAGTACATCACGTTGTAGGTGATGCCGATCAACGCATACACGGCCCCGATACCGAGGCCGTACGAGATGATGGATTCGAGCATCGCCTACTTGTCGTAACCGGGGGCGAGGTCGAAGGCGCCGTCCTTGAGCGAGTTGACCGCGCACATGATGACCTCGTTGTCGGGGTAGCCGTTGTGCTGCGTCGGGGTGAAGGTGATCGTGCCGTAGACGCCGGGACGGGCCGTCAGCTTGTTCCAGTAGGCGGTGATGTCTTCCGCCTTGGTGCCGGCGGTCTTCAGCGCCTCCGCCATGATGTGCGCGCCGTCCCAGCCGAGCGCGACCCACCAGAGCAGCGTGTCGCCGAGCTCGATTCGGCTGGCCTTCAGCTTGTTGACGTATTCCTGGGTGCGCGCCGGCAGGGCGCCGTTCGTGTAGCAGCAGGTCCGGAAATTGTTGGAATAGACCTTGGACCAGTATTCCGGCCGCTCCAGCAGCGCGCGGGTCTGGCCGGATCCGAGCGTGGTCTGCCCCACCACCGGCACATCCCAGCCCATGGCGCCACGGGTGTTGAGGATGCGGGAGAGGAAACCGGCATTCACGGACCAGGGCATGATCGCCTCGGCGCCGGCCGCCTGCATGCGCAGCAATTCCGGCTTCAGGTCCGGGTTCGCGGCGTCGACATGGTTGGAATACACCACCTCCGCGCCCTTGGCCCGCAGCATCGGAACATAGGTGTTGACGGAGGCCGTGCCGTAGCCGGTGGTGTCGCTGACCACCGCGACCTTCTTCGCCTTCAGCACGTCCACCACGTAGTGGTTCGCCGCCGCGCCGACCTGCGTGTTGGTCGGCGCGTTGCGGAAGGCCATCGGGAATTTCTGCACGTCGATCAATTCGTCGACCCAGCAGGGGTGGAGCATCGGCGTGCGGTTGCGCGCGATCAGCGGCGTCGCGGCGAGCGCCTCGCCAGAGTTGAGCGGCCCCCAGATGATGGCGGCGCGGGCGCGCTGGGTCAGTTCCGCCACCGCGTTCACCGCCTTTGTGGGATCGGACTGGGTGTCGCGCACGACGAGTTCGATCTTGCGGCCGTTGATGCCGCCGGCGGCGTTGATCTCGTTCACAGCAAGCTCGGTGCCGCGGTTGATGCCGACGCCGGTGGAGGAGGAGGGCCCCGTCAGCGCCGGCAGGTAGCCGATGCGGATCGGATCGGTTTGCGCCAGGGCGGGGGCGGCAAGGCCGGGGGCGACGGTGGCAGCGCCACCGGCCGCCGAGCGCGCCAGCAGCGCGCGACGCGTGATCGACATGGCTTCCTCCAGCAATTCTTGTCGTCGTTCTTGGACGTGATCAGTCTAGGTGGACGGCAGGGCCGGTCAATGGTGCTCCGGCGCTGGTGCTGGCAAGCATCTTGCTAGCCTTCGCATCGCCCGTTCCGTC
>JAIYAI010000391.1 GCA_027489135.1 Acetobacteraceae bacterium | reverse complement strand
GGTGCTGCCGGCGCTGGTGAAGGACGCGCGGCACCTGGAGGAGGCGCTGGAGGCGGCGCGTCGCATCGCCACCGAGCGCAAGTTCGAGATCGATGCGGCGGCGCTGGAGGGGCGGCTCGACGCCGACACCGCGGGCGGGCTACGCAGCGACCTGGCGGAAAGCGCGATCAACGCCCTGCTGCCCCGCGTCGTCGCGGACTTCGCCGAGCGCTACGGCCGCGTCCCCGGCGGTGCGCTGGCGGTGATGGCGCTGGGGAAACTGGGCGGGCGGGAGATGCTGCCCGGCTCCGACCTCGACCTCGTGCTGATCTACGACCACGACGACGATGCGGCCGGCAGCGAGGGCGGGCGGCGAAGCCTGGCGCCGAGCGAGTATTTCATCCGCCTCGCGCCGCAGATGGTCTCCGCCATCACCGCGCCGGGCGGCGAGGGGCGCCTCTGGGAGGTCGACATGCGGCTCCGCCCCAGCGGCAACAAGGGGCCGGTGGCCGTGCGGCTCTCCGCCTTCGAGCGGTACCACGCGACCGAAAGCTGGACCTGGGAGCGCATGGCGCTGACCCGGGCCCGGGCGATCGCCGGCCCGCCGGCGCTGAAGAAGCGCGTCCAGGAGGCGGTGCGGACGGCGATCCTCGACCTGGCGCGGCGCGACCAGGTGCTGGCGGATGCCGGGGCGATGCGCATACGCATGCTGAAGGAGCTGCCGGCCGAGGGGCCGTGGGACGTGAAGGCGATGCCAGGCGGCCTGGTCGAGGTGGAGTTCATCGCCCAGGCGCTGCAGCTGGTGCATGCCGCCCAGCATCCGGCAGTGCTGGCGACGACGACGCGAACGGCGCTGGAGCGGCTCGGCAAGGCGCGCATCCTGGAAGCCGAGGAGGCGGCCGAGCTGATCCGCGCGGAGCGGCTCTGGCGCACGGTGACCGGGCTGATTCGCCTCACCCACGGCAAGTCGCGCGAGGAGGCGCTGCCGGCGCCGGCGGAGGCCGCGCTGCTGCGCGCGGCGGCGCCGCTGCTGGCGACGGAGGGGCGCGCGGCCCCCGTTGACCTCGTCGGATTGCGCACACAAATGCGCGACTGCGCGGGGCGCGTGCGGGCCGCCTTCAATCGGCACATCGCCAATCTGGGTGGCCTCTGAGACGAGGGGGATGGGGTGATGGCGACGACGACGAAACCGGGCGCGGGGGCGGCGAAGAAGCCGGCCGCGAAGAAGACGGCAGCGCCCGCGAAGAAGGCAGCAGTACCGAAGGCCGCGCCGGCGAAGAAGGCAGCAGCACCGAAGGCCGCGCCGGCGAAGAAGACGGCAGCGCCGAAGGCTGCTCCGGCGAACAAGCCCGCGGCTCCCAAGGCCGTGCCGAAGACGCCCGCAGCGCCGAAGGCCGCAGCGGCGAAGAAGCCCGCGGCCCCGAAGACCCAGCCCGCGCCCGCACCGGCCACCCCGAAGGAGACCGCCATGGCCCCCGCACCCGCCGCCGGCCCGGCCGAGGGCGACATCGCGCCCGCCTTCACGCTGAAGGCCTCCGGCAGCCGCACCATCAGCAGCGAGGGCCTGCATGGCCAGCCCTACCTGCTCTACTTCTACCCGAAGGCTGATACGCCGGGCTGCACCAAGCAGGCCTGCGGCATCCAGGAGGCGTTGCCGGCGCTCGGCAAGACAGGCCTCACCGTCATCGGCGTCTCGCCAGACCCGATGCCGCCGATCGAGAAATTCGCGAAGAAGTACGGGCTCGACTTCCCGCTCGCCTCCGACGCCGACCACAAGGTGGCCGAGGCCTACGGGACCTGGGTGGAGAAGTCGATGTACGGCCGCAGCTACATGGGCATGGAACGCTCGAGCTTCCTCATCGGCGCCGATGGCCGCGTGGTGAAGATCTGGCGCAAGGTGAAGCCGGAGGAGCACGCGGTGGCGGTGCTGGAGGCGGCGAAGGCGCTGTAGCCCGGCGGCGCATCGCGGCGGCGCGGGGCGAACCTGCGCCCGCCCTCACGCCGGGCGGCGCAGCACCACCACGTCCTGCAGGCCGCTCGCCACCGGGACGATGTCGAGGATCTCGAACGCCTCCCCCCAGACCCGGCGGAGATAGGCGCGGGCGTGGAAGCTGGTCCGGTAGCGGGGGACCGCTGCCTCGCCGAGGCTGCGGTCGGGGATGCCGTCGAAGAAGCCGAAGCGCGGCAGGAAGCCCTGGGCGAAGCCCGTCAGGTCGAGCGCCGCCGCCACCTCACCGTTCACGGTCAGGATCGCCAGCGCGCCAGGCTTGAGGACGCGGCGGATCTCGCCCAGCCAACGATGCTGGTCGCGCTCCGTCAGATGCGCCATCACATCGATGCCGTAGAGCAGGTCCACGCTCTCCGCAGGCAGGTCGAAGCCGTCGTCGCGCGGCGGCAGGAAGCTGGCGATGCCGCCGAGCGCTTCGCGGCACCAGTCGATCGCAGTGGCGTCGGTGTCCACCCCGATCAGGCGCTGGCCTTCCCGCGCCGGCAGGCCGAGCGGCCCGGCGCTCTCAGCGAAGTGCCGCAGCACCCGGCCGCTGCCGACGCCCCAGTCCAGGATGGTGGCGAAGCGGGTCACCCGCCGACCCGCATGCTGCCGCGTGAGCAGGTCGAGTTGCTGGAAGGCGGTCAGCCCACCGATCCGGTACCCCTCCCGCGTTGCGGAGAGGCCGCCGGCGCGGCGCATCAGCGCCTCCGGTGGCAGCGGCAGCCCGCCCGGCGGCGCGTCGTCGAACAGCGTCCGGGGCAGCCAGACCGCGCGCAAGGCGTGGTGCGCGTTCAGCCGCGTCGCCTCATCGTCGCCCGGGAAGCGCAGCCGCACCGGCAGGGCGTGGCCCGGCATCGCCTCGATGCGGCCGCGCGCGATGCGGCTCTCGAACAGGACGCCGGGGCGGAGGAAGGGCGATGCCGGCGGCAGCGGCCGCATGGTCATCCGCCCCGGCGGCCTCTTGCCGATGGTCAGTTGCAGGTCGCGCGCAGGCACGGTCTGCACGGCGCGCGCGGTGACGGCGACATGGCCCGCATGCACGCCGATGGTGATCTGCGCCAGCGGCGAGGCGGCCAGGTCCGCGGCGACCTCCGGGTCGAGCCCGGCCAGCGCCGGGATGACGCAGGCGGAGCCGCCGCCGGCCGCCACCCGCTCGGCGCCCAGCACGACGTCGAAGGGCCTGTCCGGGGCGATGCCGGCGCCGATCGGCAGGGGAATCTGCCAGCCATGCAGCGGCGGCGGACCCTCGGTCGTCAGGCCAAGCCGGGGCCGCAACAGCGGCTGCGGCAACCGTGGCCGGGTGACGGCGACGACGGCGCCGTCCTGCAGCACCTGCACCAGCGGCCGTGCGGCGAGATCCTCCGCATCCAGTGCCCAGCCCGCCAGGGCGAGCCCGTCCACCCGCTCCACCTGCCCCATCAGTCGCGCCACGCCCGGTCCCCTCGCGATCGCGGCCGAAGCATGGCGCCGGGTGCCCGGACGGACCAGGGGGACGTCAGCCAGCCCGGGCGGCTTCCTCCGGCGTCAGCAGCCGGAGCGCCAGGGCGTGCAGCCCGCCCTGGAACTCTGCATCCAAGGCGGCATGCGCGGCGCGCGACCGCGCCACCCGATTCATCCCGGAGAAGGCGGGTGAGACGACCAGCACGCTGAAATGCGTCTCGCCTTCCGGCCGGGCACCGGCATGGCCGGCATGGAGGTGGCTGTCGTCCTGCACCGCCACCTCGGCAGGCGGGAAGGCGGCGGCGAGGGCGCGGCGGATGCGCTCGGCACGGGTGCTCATACCGTGGAGATTGCGCGGCGCGGTCCGCGCGGCAAGCCCACGGCGCCGCCTGCCGCAATGCCGCAGGTCGGTCGCTCGCCTTGCGGACCCCCACCACCACGCCCATAACCGCGCGATGGCCCGACGAGCCGCCCGGTCCGCCGCCTATCAACCGCAGGTGCCGCCCAGCGCGGAACCGCGCCGGTGCGACGCGCCGGGCTGCGCCGAGCCCGGTGAATTCCGTGCGCCGCGGTCGCGCCAGGCGTTGAACGACTACCTCTGGTTCTGCCTGCCCCACGTCCGGGAATACAACTCGGCCTGGGACTTCTATCGCGGCATGTCGCCGCACGAGATCGAGGGGCATCTGCGGCAGGACACCGCCTGGCAGCGCCCGACCTGGCCGCTCGGCCGGCTGGGCGGTCAGGCGCACTTCGACCCCGAGACCCTGCGCGACCCGCTCGGCGCGCTGCACGGCACCCCGCTGCACGATGCACGCCGCCGGCGGGAGGCGAGGGCCGCCGCGGCCACCCGCGCCCTGCCGGCCAAGCCGCCGCCCGAGTTGCGTGCGGCGCTCGACGTGCTCGGCCTCGACTGGCCGCTGGACCAGCCGACACTGCGGGCGCGCTACAAGGAACTCGCCAAGCGGCTGCACCCTGACCACAACGGCGGCGACCGCGAGGCCGAGGAGCAGTTGAAGGACGTGAACCGCGCCTACAGCCTGCTGCGCGCGCGCCTTGGCGCCGCGGCGGCCCGAATGCCCGAAACCGCCCCCGCCACGCCATGATGGCGAACCCGACCGGATCGCCCCTCCCGCCCCCCGGGTAGCCTGCCGAGCCTGGCTGCCCTAGAGTTTCCCAGACAGCTGAAGCGGACCAAGATGAACGACGTCGCCTCCCACGCCGAGATCCGGCCTACCTCGGCCATCAGCGCGCCCGACACGACGGTGGATGCGCGCAAGGCCTTCGGGCTCGACATCGACCTCCAGGTCCCGGCCTATTCGATCCGCACGGAGCACGTGCCGGAGATCGACGAGGCCTATGTCTTCGACAAGGAGACGACGCTGGCGATCATCGCCGGCTTCGCCTTCAACCGCCGCGTGATCATCCAGGGCTACCACGGCACCGGCAAGTCCACGCACATCGAGCAGGTCGCCGCGCGGCTCAACTGGCCCTGCATCCGCGTCAACCTCGACAGCCACATCAGCCGCATCGACCTGATCGGCAAGGACGCGATCGTCCTGAAGGACGGCAAGCAGATCACGGAGTTCCGGGAGGGCATCCTCCCCTGGG
>JAIYAI010000713.1 GCA_027489135.1 Acetobacteraceae bacterium | reverse complement strand
TCAACTTCTACGACGGGCAGGGCCTCATGCTCCGCAAGTCGCTCGGCGTGACCAAGGCCGCTGACCTGCAGGGCGCGAGCATCTGCGTCGTCGCCGGCAGCACGAATGAGCTCAACCTCTCCGACTGGGCGCGCGTTAACAACATCCGCTACAGCCCCGTGGTGTTCGAGCAGAACGACGAGGCGCGTCGCAGCTACCTCGCCGGTCGCTGCGACGCCTATTCCACCGATGCGAGCCAGCTTGCCGGGCTTCGGGCCAGCTTCCCGAACCCTGACGAGCACGTGATCCTGCCGGACATCATCTCGAAGGAGCCGCACAGCCCGGTGGTGCGGCACGGCGACGACCAGTGGTTCGACATCGTGCGCTGGACCATGTTCGCGCTGATCACGGCGGAGGAACTCGGCATCACCCAGGCCAACGTGGACAGCTTCCTGACCAGCCAGAACCCGGAGATCCGGCGGCTGCTGGGGCTGTCGGGCGACCATGGGCCGCTGATGGGGCTGGACCGGCGCTGGGCCTATTGGGCGATCAAGGCGGTGGGGAATTACGGCGAGATCTTCGAGCGCAACCTTGGCCAGGGCAGCCCGATCAAGCTGGCGCGCGGGCTGAACGGGCTGTGGACCAATGGCGGTCTGATGTACGCGCCGCCGATCCGGTAGCGGGCGGATGCGGGCGGACGGGACGCAGCGCGGCATCTCGGGCTGGGTGGTCGGCGTGCTGACCATCGGCACCGCGCTGCCGCTGCTGATCCTGCCGATGGCCTGGGAGATCCTGTCGCCTCGGCCCTCCGCCTGCACCCTGGCGGACCCGGTGCGGGTGACGCTGGACGGCGAGCTCTACTTGTTGCCCGCGGCGGCGAAACCGTCCGTCATTCCCCCGCTGCCGATGGGCAGGACAGAGCCGTCGGGCTGGGGCATCTGCCAGAACACCGCGGACCCGCCCGCCCCAGTCACCCACTTCATGGTTTTGGACTATCACGGGTGGGCGCATCTGGCGCGGGATGATGCGCACCGGGCGGCGCTTGCATCGATCTACCAGATTGTCGCGCAGGAGGTGCCGCGCGGCGGCAGGCAGGCAATCCTGGGGACGGATCCGACATGGGACGGCGCCTATCGTCGTCGGGGCCCGCCGGAGGGACCCGTCATGCTTGTCGCCGAGGCAATCACACGCGATGGGCGGCCGATCACGGCAGACTGCATGCCGGTGGGCACGGAGTTCTGGTGCAAAATCTATGGCCGCAGCGCGGAAGGCAGGCGGCTGCGCGTGTGGCTGCGGCCGATGGCGACGCCGACCGACGCCTGGCCCGACATCTTCGCCGCCGCCGAGGCCTGGGTGGACAGCCTGCGCGCCCCGTCCGCGCGCGATTGATCGATCCCGGCGCCGGAGCGGCCATCCGCACGGACCGATCACGGTCCAGGCGCGGGCCCGGTGACGCGGGCGCGCACGGGCCACGGCATAGGCACGGATAATCGACCGCCCCGCGTCCACCCTACGCACGAGCCGCGCCGGGGAACCGCCCCATGCCGCGCCGCCGCTCCGCCCTCACCGCGTCGGGCCTGCTCGCCAGCGCCCGGCCGCTGCGCGCCCGCCCCGTCCTCGGCCACGCGGCCAGTCGCGCGGTGATCCCGGCGACATCCCGCACCACACCGGGGCAGGCTCTCCGACCGATTCAGATCATGCGGCGACCAGTGCCGAAGGTGGAGGTTACCCGGTCAGAAGCCGTCCTCACCCAGGTGGCGTCCATGATGGTGAGAGCGGGCCGCTCGATCCACAGCCAGGAGGCAAGTGAGACGACCAGGAGGGGACCGAGGCAGAGCAGGAACAGCCCGACGGGCGAGAGGGACATCCCGAATGCCGTCGCGGCCAGAAAGACCGTCAACTGCTGAATCGGCCAGGAATAGATGTAGACGCCATAGCTCACGTCATGGGGCAACTGCCAGGTCGCACGACGCGGGTAGGCAAGCAGCAGCGTCGCCGCGCAGGTGATGAAGATGACACCGCATTCCGCCATCACCCGGCTGGCAAGCGCGTCGCCGGCAAGGACGAGCGCGATGCCGGGCAACGCCACGACAGGATGCAGCGGGATCCATCCGGCGAACTGGTGTGCCGCGACCCCAAGCAGGAAGGAGAACATCACGTAGCGCCCCTCCGCGACCAGATAGAGCCACCCGCCCTGCGCATGCGGGGCGACAAGATGGCCAACCAGCACGAAGGCCAGGAGAAGTCCGAGAAAGACCGCACGCCGGGCCGGCTTCGTGAGCGCGCCCGACAGGCCGGCAAGCATCAGCACCCCATAGACGATGATCTCTTGCCGCAGCGACCAGACCGATCCGTTGATCGCGCCATGAAATGGCATGTCGGCAAAGGCGCCGGGATGTTCGTACTGGACTGAAAACAGCGTCACCAGCCGCAACGCGTAGCGGGCCATGTCAGCGAGGCCTACGCCGGTCCAGGCCCCCACCCCGACCAGGACCACCGGGACGACCACGGCGTTGACGATCAACGCGGGGAAGATGCGCAGCGCGCGCTTGCACAGGTAGCGCGTCGGCGCTGCGACGTGACGCCGTGCGCTCTCGGTCACCAGAAGGCCGGAGAGGAAGAAGAAGACATGGACGGCAAGGCTGTGAAAGCCGAACAGCGTCCAGTCCTCCAGCGGCACGTGCGCCGTGCGGCCGAGCGCGACGTGCCAGCTGTGCCCGAGGACCACCGCGAGGGCCGCCACAAGGCGGAGATGGTCGATGCGATTGTCCCGACGCCCCATATGCTGGGCGAGGACGCGGTCGAACCAGCGGGAAGCAGACGCCACGGGAAGAATCGGATGGGTCATGGGTGCACTTCTTCAAGCACCGCGCTTCTGCAAGCACCGCGCCACCCGCCGGCAACGGCCGAAACGCTCGGATGCAGGCCGATGCGCAAGACGCCGGGGCGGTCCAAGTCGCAATTCGCAATTCCCGCGTGTTGCAAATTGCGAGGCTTGGCCAGAACCGTGTCACCCGGCTGGGTGCAACTGGCCGCGCTCTGACGCCTGCGCGTCATGGCGCGTCGATATCATGCCGGGCGGACGACGTTCCGACCTGCGGCCCGAAGGGCCAAGGCCGCGGACGCGGCGAAGCCAAGCGATGCGGACGCAGCGCGCCCGGCGTCCGAGGGCTCTGAACTGAAGCCTTCGGGTGCCTGGGATCGGTCGCTCGACCTACCCGACGCGGCGCCGCGCGATCTCGCGGTCGAACGGGGCGCATGCCATATGCGCGCAAAACCTGCCGAGGAACCGCCCCATGCTGCGCCGCCGGACCGCTCTTCTCGCCAGCGCCCTGCCGCTGCTGGCCCGCCCCGCCATCGGCCAGGTCGGCGCCTGGCCGAATCGTCCCGTGCGCGTGATCGTCGGCTTTCCGCCGGGCGGCTCGCTCGACGTCATGACCCGCCTCGCCGCCGAGCAGATGACCAACCGCCTCGGCCAGCCCTTCGTGGTGGAGACGCGCAGCGGCGCTTCCGGCAACATCGGCACGGAGGCGATCGCCCGGGCCACGCCCGACGGCTACACGGTCGGCACGGTCAGCATGCACAACCTGCTGATCAACCCGCACCTTTTCCTGCGCCTGCCCTACGACCCGGAGAAGGACTTCGCCTGGATCAGCCAGATGTGGGACCTGCCGAACGCGGCGGTGATCCCGGAGAAGCACGTTCCCGCGCAGACGCTCGCCGAGTTCATCGCCTGGGCGAAGGCGCGGCCGAACGGCATCGCCTATGGCTCCTCCGGCGTCGGCACGACGATCCATCTCTCCGGCGCCTATTTCATGGAACGCACGGGAATCCGGGGGGAGCACGTGACCTTCCGCGGCGCGGCCCAGACCGTCCCGGCCATGCTCTCGGGCGACGTGCAGTTCGCCGTCGACAATCTCGCCAGCTACACCGCCATCATCCGCGACCGGGGCGGCATCCGCGCGCTGGCGGTCGCCACCAAGGAACGCTGGCCGACCCTGCCCGACGTGCCGACCATGGCGGAGGCGGGGATGCCGAATTTCGACTTCGGCCCCTGGCACATGTGGGCCGCGCCGGCCGGCACGCCGCGCGCCGTCACAGAAAAGCTCTCGGCCGAGATCCGCGCCGCCTGGGCCGATCCCGCCCTGCAGCGCCGCGCGATCGAGATCGGCACGAAGCTCACCGGCTCGACGCCCGAGGAATTGGCCGCGCGGTTGCAGAAGGAGAAACCCCTCTGGGCCGAGATGGTGAAGATCACCGGCGCCAAGCCCGAAT
>JAIYAI010000815.1 GCA_027489135.1 Acetobacteraceae bacterium | reverse complement strand
GGTGGGGCGGGGGTGGGCGGGCGCGCGGCGGTGGCGGCGCCCGCCGCTGCGGCCCCCCCGGCGGCGGCCGCTGCTGCTGCGGCAGCGCGGCGGCGCTGCTGGGCGGTCTGCGTCGGCTGGCCAGCGGCGCGCTGCTGGGTGGTGCCGGTGGCGGGCCGCGCGGCTGTGGTGCCCGGGGCACGGTTCGCGGGCGCGGCGGTGGTGGGACGCGGCGTGGCGGTGCCCTGGGCCGCGGCGGGCGGACGAGCCTGGCCTGATGGCGCCGTCGCGGGGCGCGTCTGGCCGGCCTGGGGCGTGGTCGGGGGGCGGGGCTGGCTGGGCTGCGTCGTGCTGGCCGCCGGCGCTGCCGGGCGCGGGGCGGGGCTGGTCTGGGGCGGGCGCGTTGGCGCGGCCGGGCTGGCCGGGGCGACGGGGGCGGGCGGGGCGAGGGCGGGCTGGCCGCCGAGGCTGCTCTGCCCCGCGGCGGGACCGGCGAGCAGCATCGCCGCGCAGCCGGCCAACCAGGCGAGTCGGGCAGGGGTGCTCACGGGCAAGGGCATGCCAAGAGGCGCCGGGGGCGGTCAAGCGGCGCGATGCCCATGATTATGTAATCGTTCCAGTATAATCATCGATCCTCGGTGCGCGTGTCACAGCGTGACCACCTGCCCCGCGCCAACGGCCGTCAGGAAGGTGACGACGCCAGCCACCTCCACCCCCTCGGCCAGTGGTGCGGCGGCGAGGTCCTCCGCCTTCAGCCCCGCCTCGCAGGCGATGCGGCGGATGCCGAGATCGGCCGCGGCGTCCAGCAGCGTGGCGATGGTGGCGACGCCGCGCGCGGCGAGATGCGCCTCCCGCGGGTCGTCCAGCAGGGGCGAGGGGGTGAGCAGCAGCCGGCAGCCGGCATTGGTGGTGAAGAGCACGACCTCCCGCCCGAGCGCCGCCGCGCCGGTCGCCATCACCAACGCGTAGTGGGCGCGGTCATGCTCGCCGGACAGCAGGAGAACCCCGAGCGGCGCCACCGCTCAGGGCGCCGCGCAGACCAGCGGCGCCGCGCCGCGATGGGCGGCGAGGTCGTGGATCGTCGCGTGATTCCCGCACAGGGCGCATTCCGGGTCGCGCCGCAGTTTCACCGTGCGGAAGCGC
The DNA here is from genome assembly GCA_027489135.1 of Acetobacteraceae bacterium. Lineage (GTDB taxonomy): Bacteria > Pseudomonadota > Alphaproteobacteria > Acetobacterales > Acetobacteraceae > JAIEOP01. Next base: position 4,091 of record JAIYAI010000815.1, on the reverse strand, counting down.
ATGTCGAGCGCGTCCCACAGCAGCAGGCGGCCTGCCAGCGTCTCCCCGATGCCGAGGATCAGCTTCAGCACCTCCGTCGCCTGCAGCGTGCCCATGACGCCGGTGACGGCGCCGAGCACCCCGGCTTCCGAACAGGACGGCACGAGCCCGTCGGGCGGCATCTCCGGGTTCAGGCAGCGATGGCAGGGGTTGGGCGCGCCGAGATGGCCCTGGTAGACCGAGAGCTGCCCCTCGAAGCGCAGCACCGCGGCGGAGACAAGCGGGCGCCCCAGCAGGTGGCAGGCATCGCCGAGCAGGAAGCGCGTCGGGAAATTGTCGGTGCCGTCGCAGATGATGTCGTAGCGCGGGATCAGCTCGCGCGCGGCCTCCGCATCCATGCGGCGGGGATGCACCTCCACCGTGATCTCGGGGTTGAGGGCGCGCATGGTCTCGGCCGCGCTCTCGGCCTTGTTGTGGCCGATGCGGCAGGTCGCGTGGATCACCTGGCGCTGCAGGTTCGAGAGTTCGAGCTGGTCGTGATCCAGGATGCCGATGGTCCCCACCCCGGCGGCGGCCAGATACAGCGCGAGCGGCGCGCCTAGTCCCCCGGCGCCGACGATCAGCACCCGCGCCGCGCGCAGCTTCGCCTGCCCCACCGCGCCGACATCCTGCAGCAGGATGTGGCGCGAATAGCGGTGCAGCTCGGCTTCGGTGAAATCGAGATCCATGGGCGACATATGGAACCCGTGGCCCGGCGCCTCAACCCGGGTTGACGCGGGGCGGCCCGCGCCGGAGCGTCCCGCCATGGACGACACCGCACCGACCCTGCTGGGCCAGGGCTACTTCTGGCAGGACCTCGCGGTCGGCCAGCGCTTCCGCACCTTCCGCCGCACCATCACGGAAGCCGACCTGGTCGGCTTCGTCACGCTGACCGGCATGCTGGAGCCGCTCTTCATCGACGCGACGGAGGGCGGCATCCTCGGCCACCGCCCCGTCCCGGCGGTGCTGACCTATGCCATCATCGACGGGCTCGTGTTGAACGGGATGGTGCGCGGCACCGGCCTGGCGCTGCTGGAGGTCCACCAGCGCCCGCTCGCCCCGGTGCGGGTCGGCGACACCATCGGGGCGGAGGTGACGGTGACCTCGATCCGCCCTACCTCGAAGGGCAACCGCGCGGTGGTGGAGACCGCCATCGCCGTGTTCAACCAGCGCGGCGAACGCGTGATGGACTATGACGTGAAGCGGATGCTGGCCGGGCGCGAACCCGCCGCACCGGACCGGGAGGAAACACGATGACCCACCGCCGCACCCTGCTGCTGGCTGCCGGCGCCGCCGCCTTGGCGCGCCCCGCCCTCGCCCAGGGGGGCTTCCCCAACCGCCCGATCCGCCTCGTGGTGGCCTTCCCCGCCGGCGGCCCGACCGACGTGATCGCCCGCGTGCTGGCGGAACGCATGGCGCCCGCGCTCGGCCAGCCCATCGTGGTCGAGAACCGCGGCGGCGCGAACGGGAACCTCGCCGCCGACTTCGTCGCCAAGCAGGAGGGCGATGGCTACACCCTGCTCTACAACACGTCGTCCATCGCCATCAGCCAGCCGCTCTACAAGACGCTGGGCTACAACCTGGAGCGGGACCTGACGCCGGTCTCGCTGGTGGCGGCGGCGCCGTCGCTGCTGGTGATCAACCCGACGCGGCCGGCGCCGGACGCCGCCGGCTTCATCGCCTGGGCGCGCGCGAACAGCGGCAAGATCAGCTACGGCTCGGGCGGCGTCGGCAATGCCTCCCACCTGCATGTCTTCATGATGCTGCAGCACATTGGCGTCGAGGCGACGCATGTGCCCTATCGCGGCACGGCGGCGGCGCTGACCGACGTGGCGGCGGGCAATTGCGACTTCATGATCGACGCGCTGAACACCGCCCTGCCGCTGGCGCGGGAGGGACGGGTGCGCGGGATCGCGGTCACCTCCGCCGAGCGATCGGCGATGCTGCCGGAGATCCCGTCCATGGCTGCGACGGGCCTGGCGCCGCGGGATTTCGACCAGGGCATCTGGCAGGGCGTGATGGCGCCGTCCCGCACGCCGCGGGAGGTGGTGCAGCGGCTGAACGCGGCCGTGAACGCGGCACTGCAGACCGAGGAGATGAAGGCGCGGCTGGCCGGGATGGGCGCGCGGCCGACCGGCGGGTCGGTGGAGGATTACCAGAAGCACCTGCGGGCCGAGGTCGCGTTGTGGACGAAGGTGGTGAAGGACAGCGGCGCAACCGCGGAGTGATCTCCCTTCCCCCGCTGGCGGGGGAAGGGGCGGGGATGGGGGTGGCTTCGACGTGGTGGCTCGGCCACCCCCACCCCGGCCCCCCGCGCGCGGGGGGGAGTCAGACCCGCTCGATGATCGTCGCGTTCGCCATCCCCCCGGCCTCGCACATCGTCTGCAACCCGGTGCGTGCGCCGCTGCGCTCCATCGCGTTCAGCATCGTCGTCAGGATCCGCGCGCCCGAGGCGCCGAGCGGATGCCCGAGCGCGATCGCGCCTCCAACCGGATTCAGCTTCGCCGCATCCGCACCAAGCTCCTTCGCCCAGGCCAGCGGCACGGAGGCGAAGGCCTCGTTCACCTCGATGTGGTCGACCTGCCCGATCTCCATGCCAGCCTTCCGCAGCACCCGGCGCGTCGCCGGGATCGGCGCCGTCAGCATCAGCAGCGGGTCGTCGCCGATCACGTCGAAGGCGACGAAGCGCGCGCGGGGCCTGAGGCCGAGGCGGTTTGCGACGGCCTCTTCCATGATCAGCACGCCGGCGGCGCCATCGGTGATCTGCGAGGAATTCCCCGCCGTCACGCCCCAGCGGATCTCGGGGAAACGCGCCGCGATCGCTGGATTCTCGAAGGCGGGCTTGAGGCCGGCCAGCGTCTCCGGCGTGGTCTGCGGGCGGATGGTCTCGTCCCGCTCCACGACCCCGCCCGGAGTGGCGACCGGAATGATCTCCGCGGAGAAGTCGGCGGCGGCCGCGCGCCGGTGCGATGCGGCGGCATAGGCATCCATGTCGTCCCGCGTCAGCCCCCAGCGCGCGGCGACGATCTCGGCCGAGACGCCCTGGCCGACGAGCCCTGGCGCATAGCGATCCGCGAAGGTCGGGCCATAGGGGTCCTGGCCGATGCGGCTCGATCCCATCGGCACGCGGGACATGCTCTCGACGCCGGCGGCGATGACGATGTCGTAGGCGCCGGCCATCACGCCCTGCGCCGCGAAGTGCACGGCCTGCTGGGAGGAGCCGCACATGCGCTGGATGGTGGTCGAGGGCACGTGCTCCGGATAGCCCGCGGCCAGCCAGCCCGTGCGGCCCGGGTTCATCGACTGCTCGCCGACCTGGCTGACGCAGCCGACGACGACGTCGTCCACCGTGCCGGGGTCGAGCCGGTTGCGCTCGACCAGCGCGGTCAGCACGGCGGCCATGAGGTCCGTCGGATGCACCTCGGACAGCGAACCGCCGGCCTTGCCGCGGCCCATCGGCGTGCGGATGGCATCCACGATGACGGCATTGCGCATGGCGTGTTCTCCCAGGGTTTCTGGGGCTACACACGGACGGGGGGAACGGTCAACGTCGAAGGGGCGGCTTCGATCCAGGCCACGCCATGAGGGCTTTTTCAGACCAGCCTCAACCGATCAGAAGGTCAGTCTCAAGCCCCATCGCAACTGCGATATCGTCGTTCACGATCGTTGATCGCGCAGTAGCGTTTTCGACAACTGTCCCCGCGGACGCATTCGAGAGGACGACCGCAAATCCCTCGTCCCGCTCCGCGACTCCATCGCCCTTGACAGCAATCGTGATGGTCGCCTCGGACTGACCGCTTGCAAAGACGACCGTGCCGCTCGGGAACTGCTTCCCAACGAAATCCTTCCTGTTGGCTTGGCGAGCACCATCGCCGACCACGTCCCAGTCGACAGTCCCCGCGTTGGAGAGATCGCCTGAGCGGTAGACGACAAAGGAAAAGGGGGTCTGGCCTCCGTTGCGCTCCACCTGTGCGGGCGTCAGCGCGGCAAGTGAAATCCGCGTTGCATCATTGTCGATGACGGTGGCGAGAACTTGGCTGCGCGCCAGGGTGGCACCGGTCGGGTTGCTGAGG
>JAIYAI010000606.1 GCA_027489135.1 Acetobacteraceae bacterium | reverse complement strand
CCCGGCCGCCAGGAAGGCCTCATAATCCGCGGCCGGGCCTGGGGTGACGGCCAGACTGCCCGTCGCCGCGTCCCAGGCCAGGGCAAGATGGGCGGCGCCGGGGCCCACAGCCTCGATGGCCGCGATGCTGCCGCGGTCCGTGGCCACCTGCAGCAGGCCGAACCAGTCGCCGGGGCGGCTGCCTTCCGCCATCACGCCCGGCAGGGTTCCCGACACGAACAGCGCCATCCGCCTCTCCGCCACCCACAGGAGCCTGTGGCGGCAGAATGCGGACCGAGGCTTGCCGCGCGGTGAAGACCGACGTCCCCAACGTCTCAAAATGTCTTGTATTGGCGGCGAAATATCAGGCGGTGAGCAGCCGCGCCGCCATGCCCGCCAGGAGCAGGCCGTTCAGCGCGAAGAGGCCGGCACCGACCGCGCCCATGGCCCGGCCGTGCCGGCGCCCGAAGAACCGCCCGGCCATGGCCAGCGCCACCAGGGCAGGCACGGTGCCGGCGACGAAGGCGGCCATGGCCAGCGCCCCCGCGAGCGCACTGCCCGAGGCCGCGGCGGCGGCGAGCGCGCCGTAGAGCACCCCGCAGGGCAGCGCCGAGAGGAGCAGGCCGAGGCCGACCCCGCGCCAGCCGTGTGGCGCCGCCAGCAGCGCCTGCAAGGGCCGGGCGATGCAGGCCGGCACCGCGGCACCGGGGATGGCCAGATGCCCCGCCGCCCGACCGAGACGCGCCGGCAGCCAGGACGCGCCCTGCCGCAGCGCCTGGGCGAGCATCAGGACCGCGCCGGCGGCCAGCAGCAGGCCCAGCACTAGGTCGAGCCCGCTGACCCGCGCCAGGGCACCGGCCGTCAGCCCGGCCAGCGCGCCGAGCGCCGCGTAGCCCAGCATGCGGCCCAGGTGATACGGCAGCAGCGCCGCGCCGGAGAGGCGTCGCAGCATGCTGCCCCCCGCGCCCTGCCCGGCCGAGGCCTGGGCCAGCACGAAGGGCGCGCACATGGCGCTGCAATGGGTGGCACCCGAGGCGAGGCCCGCCAGGAACAGCCCGAGCATCAGCGCCGGCACGCCATCCGTGCCGAGGGCGGAGAGATCGTGCAGGCAATCCGCAAGCATCGGGGTTGCCTAGGCGGGAGGCGCGGCGCGCATGGGGCTGCGTAGGGCGCGCGCGGCCGCGGCGTCCATGCGCTGGCGCAACCCGCCCCGCGCCCATCCCTGGCGTGCGGGCCGGGGCGGGTGGGCAGGATCGCAAGGCGGGCCTACATCGCGGGACATGACACCGCTCGCCGTCACCATGGGAGAGCCCGCCGGCATCGGCGCGGAGATCGCCGCCGGGGCGTGGCGGGCGCTGCGCGCGACCGGCCCGGCCTTCTTCCTGATCGACGACGCGACGCGGATCGCGGGCGTGCCGGTGCGCACCATCGCCCGGCCCGAGGAGGCGGCGGCCGTCTTCCCCGACGCCCTGCCGGTCCTGCACCGCCCCCTGCCCCGCCCCGTCACGCCGGGACGGCCGGATGTCGCGAATGCCCCCGCCGTGATCGCCGCGATCGAGGAGGCGGTGGCGCTGGCCAGGGCCAGCCGCGCCGCGGGCGTCGTCACCAACCCGATCCAGAAGAGCGTGCTGACCGCCGCGGGCTTCCCGCATCCCGGGCATACCGAGTTCCTCGGCGAACTCGCCGGCACCGGCGTGCCGCCGGTGATGATGCTGGCCTGCCCCGAACTGCGCGTGGTGCCGGTGACGGTGCACGAACCGCTGCGAGTCGCCATCGCGCGGCTGACCACGGGGATGATCGTCGAGACGGCGCGCATCACCCATGCGGCGCTGATGGCGGATTTCGGCATCGCGTCGCCTCGCCTCGCCATCGCGGGCCTCAACCCGCATGCGGGGGAGGCGGGCACGCTGGGCCACGAAGATGCCGAGATCGTGGCCCCCGCCGTCGCCGCCCTGCGCGCCACGGGCATCGATGCCCGCGGCCCGATCCCCCCCGACACCATGTTCACCGCCGGCGCGCGGCCGACCTATGACGCGGCGATCGGCCTCTACCACGACCAGGCGCTGATCCCGATCAAGACGCTGGACATGGCGGGCGGCGTGAACGTGACTCTCGGGCTCTCCATCGTGCGGACCAGCCCGGACCATGGCACGGCGCTCGACATTGCGGGCAAGGGCATCGCCGATCCGGGCAGCCTGGTCGCCGCCATCCGCATGGCCGCCGAGATCGCAGGACACCGACGCAGATGACGCACCCAAGCCGCCAGCGAGCGACCCGATGAGACCGATGCGCCTTTCCGTGAACGTCGACCACGTCGCCACGCTGCGCAACGCGCGCGGCGGAAGCTTCCCCTGCCCGGTCGAGGCGGCGCGCACCGTCATGGAAGCCGGCGCCGATGGCGTGACCGTCCACCTGCGGGAGGACCGCCGCCACATCCGCGACCGTGACCTCGAACGCATTTCGGCGGAGGTGCCGGCGCGCCTGAACTTCGAGATGGCGGCGACGGAGGAGATGATCGGCATCGCCCTCCGCCTCCGCCCGCCGGCCTGCTGCATCGTGCCGGAGAAGCGGCAGGAACTGACCACCGAGGGCGGGCTCGACGTGATCCGCGCCGGCGCGCCGCTGGCGGAGGCGGTGCAGCGCCTGGCCGGCGCGGGCATCGAGGTCTCGATCTTCGTCGAGGCCGACGCGGCGCAGATCGAGGCCTGCAAGCGCATCGGCGCCCAGGCGATCGAACTGCACACCGGCGCCTATGCCGATGCCGCCCCCGACGACCGCCCGCAGCATGTCGCGCGGCTGAAGGCGGGGGCGGAAGCGGCGGCGGCGCACGGCCTGCTCTGCCATGTCGGGCACGGGCTGAGCTACGAGACCGTCGGCGCTGTCGCCGCCTTCCCCGAGGTGGAGGAGGCGAGCATCGGCCACTTCCTCATCGGCCAGTCCGTCTTCGAGGGCCTGCCGGCGGTGGTGCGGCGCTTCAAGGCGCTGATCGCGCAGGCGCGCGTGGGATAGTGGCGGAAGCCCGGAAGGGCTGACGCCACCCCCGCGCGGGTGCATGCTGGCGGCATGAACCGCCGTAGCCTCCTCGCCGCCCCGCTTCTCCTGCCCGGGATCGCCCGCGCGCAAGCATGGTCCCCGCAGCGCCCGGTCGTGCTGGTGGTCGCCTTCTCGGCCGGGTCCACCAACGACATCCTGGGGCGCATGCTCTCGGCCGAGGTCGGGCCGATCCTGGGCCAGGCCATGCCCGTGGAGAACCGCGCCGGCGCGGGCGGCACGGTGGGCGCGGGGTCGGTGGCGCGGACGCGGGGCGACGGGCACCTGCTGGTCCTGGTCTCGACCAGTTCCATCCCGATCAACCGGGCGCTGTATCGCAATCTTCCCTATGACCCGGCGCGCGACCTGGTGCCCGTCAGCATCAGCGCCTCCACACCGAACGCGCTGATCGTGCCGGGGAACAGCCCGTTCCGGACGCTGGCCGAGTTCGTCGCGCGTGGGCGGGACGCGGGCCAGCCGCCACTGCGCTACTTCTCGCCCGGCAACGGCACCTCCCAGCACCTCTCCTGCGTGCAGGTGATGGAGGCGACCGGGGTGCGCTCCGAGCACATCCCCTATCGCGGGCCGAACGAGGGCATCACGGCGCTGGTCGCCGGGGAGACGGATTGGGGCTTCTCCGCCGTGCCCTCCATCGTCGGGCTGGCGCGGGAGGGACGGGTGCGGGTGCTCGGCGTCACGGGGACGCGGTCGCCGCCAACCCTGCCCGATGCCCGGAGCTTCGCCGCCCAGGGCATTCCGGGCTTCGAGGAGACGGATGTCTGGTACGGCATCGCCGCGCAGCGGGAGACGCCGCCCGAGGCCCTGGCCACGCTTCGTCGCGCCTTCGCCGAGGCCCTGGCGAAGCCCGACCTGCAGCAGCGCCTGTCGAATGCCGGCTTCTATCCCGTGGCGCCGATGGACGGCGCGGCGATGGAGGCCTTCGTCGCGCGCCAGGTGGCGTTCTGGGAGAGGCTGGTGAAGGCGTCCGGCGCGACCGTCGATTGAGGGGACAGGACATGGTGACCGAGAGACCGCTCGAATTCGGCTGGTTCATCCCGACCTCCGGCGACACGATCTGCTACGGCGATCCCCAGGCCGTCATCCCGCCCTCGATGGAGATGTTCGAGCGCGTGGCCCAAACCGCAGAAGCCGCGGGCTTCGAATACCTGCTCGTCCCCGTCGCCTCGAATTGCTGGGACGCGTACATCTCCTCCGCCTTCGTCGCGGCGCGCACGAAGACCATCCGCATGCTGGTCGCCGCACGGCCCGGCTATGTCCACCCGATCCAGCTCGCGAAGATGATCGCGGCCTTCGACAACCTCTCGGGCGGACGCGTCGCGGTGAACCTCATCGCGGGCCAGTCCGACACCGAAGCGCGGGCGGAAGGGATCACGCTGTCGAAGGAGGATCGCTACGCGCTGATGGACGAGGACGTCCAGGTGATGAAGGCGATCTGGACCGAACGCGGCGGCGTCGAGTTCGAGGGCCGCTTCCACTCCATCAAGGGTGCCAGGATCCTGCCGAAGCCGGTGCAGCAGCCCTGGCCGCGCTTCTACCTCGGCGGCGGCTCGCGCGAGGCCTGGGAGATCAGCGCGAAGCATTCCGACGTGCATCTCTTCTGGGGCGACCTGCCGGCGACCATCGCGGCGAACATGGCGGTGATCCGCGACATGGCGGCGCGGCACGGTCGCGCCGATCAGATCGGCTTCGGCATGCGCCTGCAGATCTGTTGCCGCGAGACGGAAGAGGAAGCCTGGGAGGCCGCGCACGGGCTGCTGGAAGGCGTGACGGAGAGCCAGACGAAGTTCATCCGCAGCTACTACGCGAGCAGCGCCGCCAATCGCCGCGTCCAGCAATTGGCGCAGGAGCATGGCGACCTGATCGCGCCGCATCTCTGGACCGGCATCACCCGCGTCCGGCCCGGCGCCGGCATTGTGGTGGTCGGCAACCCGCGGCAATGCGCGGACACGCTGCAGCAGTTCATCGACCTCGGCTGCCACAGCTTCTGCCTCTCCGGCTACCTGCACGATGCGGAGGCGGAGCGCTTCGCGAAGTGGGTCAGGCCGCTGCTGGTGGAGCGGAATCCGGGGCGGATGGCGGCGTAGTATCGATGCAGCGGGCGTCGGCGCGCGAGAAAGCCCTCAGCGGCCGTCCCCATGCCGTCGAACATAGCGCCAGTGCGCCCAGCAGATGGCGGCGGAGCCAATCGCGCCGGCGGCTGCATAGCCGGCAACTGTCAGAAGATTTGCCGGGAGGGCAGCCGCGTCCCACGACCAGGCTGCAGCACCCCGCATCGAGGCGACGGCCGCGGAGATGAGCGCGCCCTCCCGTACCCAGCGTCGGTATCGTTGAGCCACGGGCTCCCGGGGCGGGGTCACCACGGCGCCTGTACCGGAGCGATCAACCAGCCCGGGAGGCACGCAATTCTTCCAGGATCGGCAGCAGGTACTCCGCAAACAGCGGCGGGTTCTCCGCGAAGGGAAAATGCCCGATGCCGCGCATCATCTTGAAGCGCGCGCCCTTGATTTTCTCGGCCGTCGCCGCGGAATGCTCGGCCGTGCAGGAATAGTCGTACTCGCCGGTCAGCATGAACAGCGGGCAGCATGACGTGTCGATGCGATGCACGCGGTCCCGCGCATCCCATTCGCCCGAGTAGAAATCGATGTCGCGCGCGAAGGTCGCGTGCCCGCCCTGGCTGTACTGCCACCAGACATCGACCGCGCAGGGCGCGGGCGACTGAGGCGCCATCAGCCCCTCGATCCATTCGGGCACGAAGATCGCCTCGTTCACCTGGGGATGATCGGCCCAGGGCACCTTGCGGCCCTGGATGTTGTCGCTGGCCTCGCAGGCGATGATACCGCGGAAGGCCTCCGGGTGGCGCAGCGCGAGTTCGAGGCAGATCTCGCCCGACATGCTCGCGCCCAGCACCACGGGCCGGTCCAGCCCCGCGGCGCGGACGACGCCCATAATGGTCTCGACATAGCGGTCCGTATCCAGCCGCCAGGTGCCGGGCGCGGCGCCGGAGGGCGGCGGCGACTTGCCATGCCAGGGCAGGTCGAAGGCGGTCATGCGCCAGTGCCGCGTGATGCGCCGGTCCGCCATCAGCCGGTGGAACTGCCGCCCGTCGCTGCCGGCGGTGTGCAGGCAGAGGATGTCCCGCCCCTCTCCCGCCTGCTCGATGAAGATGCGGCAGGCCTCCCCGCCGCTGGTCACCGTCACGTAGCGGCCTGTGATGTTGGCAGGCTCCGGCTCCGGCTCGGCCAGCGCGGGGCGGGGCACGGCGGGCACCGGCCCGGGCCGGCCGCCGGCGACCCAGCGGCCGATCTCCAGCACCCGTCGCGCGACATGGCAGTGCTGCGCGAAGGCGAGGTCGTCGCCGGCGATGCGGAATTCCGGCACCCGCATGCGCAGGGCGAAGAGGCTGTGGTGGTGCCGCGGCGGCATCGGCAGCAGCGCCTTCGCCCAGACCTCGGGCGGCGCCTGCAGCGCGAAGGCGGCGGCATCCGGCGCGGGATCGCCGAAGTCGAAGGACAGGCCCCGCACGCCGGCCTCGATCGCGAAGCGCAGCCGCGCCGCGCCCGCCAGGCGCGCCAGGGCCTTGTCCTGCGCCGCAGCGGCGCGCCAGGCGGCGCCGAACGACTCGTCGGTGATCGCTGCGCTCATCGGTTCCTCCCGCCGCGCCGGTGCGACGCCGGAGCATGGGTAGCGCGGATTGCGCCCGGCGAAAGTCGCAGCACGGGAGACAGGGTGCGGCGCCGTGAGGCAGGCCGGCGGGCGCTCGCGAAAATTCGATTGATGTTTCGGCCCGAAACGCGTCGCGAGGCCGAATCGTGAGGACTCTCGTCACGTCACTCATGCAACCCTTCCTGTGTCCCGGCGTTCCCGGGGCGGATCGATCAGCATCGATCAGGAGGCTTTGCCATGAAGTCGGCACCGATGAAGTCGGCCTGCGCTGTCCTGCTCTCCCTCGGCCTGCTGAGCGTGATCTATGGCGGCGGACGGGTCGCCCTGATGGCCCATTCGCACCAGGTGGCCATCGCGTCGATGGACTGACCACGGCGCGGCCCCGGCCGTCGCGCACGGATCGTCACCGGCATGCCGGCCCGCAGGGTTCTACCTGCGGTGGCATAAGATTGCCGATTTTTCATGATTGCCCTTGATACGGTCTCGTCACCGGACCATCTGGCGCGGTTCCTGGCGCATGCCTGCCATGCATCAGGATCGTAGCTTCGGGTGATAGCACCGGGATTGTCCCGTGTCGCGTCGCCCCGGACCGGAGACGACGCGTGACGCCCTTCCGCCCCTCGCGCCGCACCCTGCTCGGCGCCGCCGCCCTGCTTGCCCCCGCCGCCGGCCTCGCCCGCCCTGGCCTCGCCGCGGGCCTTTGGGCCCCGGATCGCCCCGTGCGCCTCATGGTCGGCTTCAGCGCCGGTGGCCCGACCGATACCGTGGCGCGGCTGATCGCGCAGAGCGCGTCCGAGACGCTCGGGCAGCCCGTGCCGGTCGAGAACCGCACCGGCGCTGCCGGCAACATCGCCTCGGAGGCGGTGGCCCGCGCGCCGGCCGACGGTACCACCTTCCTCGTCGCCAATGTCGGCCAGATCGTCATCAACCCGCACACCTACGACCGCATGCCGGTCGACCCGATGCGCGACCTCGTCCCCGTCGCGGTGCTGTGCATGAGCGGCCTGCTGATCGGCGCGCATCCGCGCTTCGCCACCGACCACGCGGCGCTGGTGGCGCGGCTGAAGCGGGAGCCGGGGCAGCACAAATACGCGACCTCCGGCGCCGGCGGCATCAGCCATGTCGTGCAGGAACTCTGGCGCCGCCGCGTCGATGTCGACGTCACGCCGGTGCACTACCGCGGCGCCGCGGCCATGCTGCCGGAGATGCTGGCCGGCATGCCGCCCTTCGGCCTCGACACCGTGATCACCTTCGAGCAGCACATCCGGGGCGGTGCCATGGCCGGCATGGTGCACGTCGCCGCGGGGCGCGCCGCCGTGCTGCCGAACGTCCCATCCTCCGCCGAGGTCGGGCTGACCGATTTCGTCTTCGACAACTGGTTCGGCCTCTTCGCCCCGCGCGGCACGCCGGCGCCGGTCATCTCGCGGATGGTGGAGGCGACGCGCGTCGCGCTGGCGGTGCCGAGCACGGTGGAACGGCTCGCCGCGGGCGGCATGCAGGTGATCCATGCCGGGCCGGATGCGCTGCGCGCGCGGACGGAGCGGGAATTCGCCCTCTACGGCGCGGCGATCCGCGCGGGTGGCATCCGCGCCGACTCCTGATTTCCAAGAACCAGACCGGGAGACAGTTCCATGACAGGCTTCACCGCATCACGTCGCCGGCTGCTCGCCGGCGGCGGGCTCGCCCTGGCAGGCGGCCTGCTGGCCCGCCCCGCGCTCGCCCAGGTCCAGACGGGTTCGCACTGGGCGCCGGACCGGCCCGTGCGCTTCATCGTCGGCTTCGCCGCCGGCGGCCCGACCGACGTGCTGGCGCGCCGCGCCGCGCAGGGCTTCCAGGAGATCCTGGGCCAGCCCGTGGTGGTCGAGAACCGACCCGGCGCCGCGGGCAATATCGGGTCCGAGTTCGTGGCGCGGTCGCCGGCCGACGGGCTGACGCTGCTGATCGCGAATTCCGGCCAGATCGTCATCAATCCGCAGACCTATGAGCGGATGAGCTTCAACCCGATGACCGACCTCGTGCCGGTCTCGAAGCTGACGACCGGCCCGTTCCTCTTCGCGGTCAACAGCCAGATGGGTGTGTCGACCCATGCCGAGCTGGTGGCGCTGCTGAAGCGCCGGCCCGGCGAGTTCAAGTATGCCTCGACCGGGCTCGGCGGCATCACCCATGTGGTCACGGAGATGTGGCGCGCCCGGGTCGGCGTGGAGACCGAGCCGGTGCATTTCCGCGGCACCGCCGCCGCGGTCCCCGACGTGCTGGCAAACCGCACGCCGATGTTCTTCGACGGCATCCAGATGCTCGGCCAGCATGTGCGCTCCGGCGCGCTGCGCGCCATGCTGCGCACCGACGCCACGCGCAGCCCCGTGATGCCCGACGTCCCCACCGCGGCGGAGGCCGGCGTCCCCGACTTCAACGTGCAGAGCTGGTTCGCGATCTACGCGCCGCGCGGCACGCCGCGCCCGGTCATCGACCGGCTCGCGGAGGTGAACCGCCGCGTCATGCTCGCGCCCGCGATGGTGGAGCGCTACGTGGCGGAGGACGTGAAGGTCGATCCCTCCTCGCCCGAGGAGCTGGCGGCGCTGGGCCAGCAGTATTTCCGGATCTTCGGCGACGCGATCCGCACCAGCAGGATCCGCGTCGAGGCCTGACCCGCCGCGCCCCCGCGTTGCGCCGGCCCGCCGCTCCGGCGATGCTGGCGGCGCAACGGGGGAAACGGGCGGCATGACCCAGCAGGCACCGCTGGCCGGCATCCGGGTGCTCGAGATCGGCACCGGCTTCACGCTGGCCTATTGCGGCAAGCTCCTCGCCGATTTCGGCGCGGTGGTGGTGAAGGCGGAGGCGCCCGGGGGCGATCCGCTGCGCCGAGCCCCTCCCCTGGTGCAGGGCCAAAGCGCCCTCTTCGCCTGGCTCACCACCAACCGCCGCAGCGTCACCACGACGGACCTCGCGCCGCTGCTCGCCGGCGCCGACGTGCTGCTGGACGGCCGCGCGCCCGGCAGGCGTACGCCCATCCCCGGCGAGGAGGATCCCGGCCTGATCCGCTGCGACCTCTCCTGGTTCGGCGAGACCGGGCCCTACGCGCGCTTCGCCGGCACCGATGCCGTGGCGCGCGCCCTCGCCGGCGTCTTCTTCTGCACCGGCCCCGTCGAGGGCCCGCCCATGGTGCTGGACGGCTTCCCGGGCGAGACACTGACCGGCCTCGCCGCCGGCATCGCCACCCTCGCCGCGCTGCTGTCGCGCGCGGAAGGCGGGCGGCGGCTGGAGGCGAACGTGCTGGAGACGAACCTCGCCGTCTCGGAATACTACGTGACGCAGGCGCTGCTGACGCCGGGGCTGGTGCGCCGGCAGGGCCGCGACCGCTTCTTCCCGACCTGGCCGATGGGCGTCTATCCCTGCGCGGAGGGGACGTATCTCGGCGTCTCCGTGGTGACGCCGGCGCAGTGGCGCGGCTTCTGCGACATGCTGGGCCTGCCCGCGCTCGGCGCCGATCCGGACCTGGTGGTGGGGCCGAACCGCATCGCCCGGCTGCCGGAGATCGAGGCCGCCTTCGCGCCGCGCCTGCTGACCCGCCGCGCCGCGGACTGGCACGTCGAATGCCTGGAGCGCCGCCTGCCCTGCGCCGTTGTGCCCGACATGGCGACGCTGCTGCGCACGGAGCAGCACCGCGGCCGCGGCGCCTTCGCCGCGGTGCAGATGGGCGATGCGCGCTTCGAGGCCCCCGTTCTGCCGCATCGGCTGCCGAAGTCGCCGCCGGCCGCCGGCGGGATCGCGCCCCGGCTCGGCGCCGATGACGGGATGGCGGCGCCGCCGCCGCGTGCGCGGCCGGCGCGGCGTGCCACGACACCGCCGCTGGATGGCGTGACGATCCTCGATCTCTCGATGGGCTGGGCCGGGCCGCTCTGCACGCGGATGCTGGGCGACCTCGGCGCCACCATCCTGAAGGTCGAGGCGATCCAGTATCCGGACTGGTGGCGCGGCCTCGACCCCCGCCCCGCCTTCTTCGCCGAGAAGCAGTACGAGACCAACCCGCGCTACAACGCACTGAACCGCAACAAGACGGGCATCACGCTCGATCTCTCCAGCGCCGAGGGCGCCGCGCTGCTGAAGCGCCTGGTCGCGCAATGCGACGCGGTGGTGGAGAACTACGCGCGGGAGGTGCTGCCGAAGCTAGGTCTTGGCTATGCCGAACTGAGCGCGGTGCGGCCGGACCTGGTGATGGTCTCCATGCCCGCCTTCGGGGCGGAAGGGCCCTGGCGTGACGCCCGTGCCTATGGCTCGACGCTGGAGCATGCCTCCGGCCTGCCGAGCGTCGCCGGCGAGGACGGCACGCCGCCGGTGACCAGCCACCTCGCCTTCGGCGATCCGGTCGGCGGGTACAACGCCGCGACGGCGACCTTGCTGGCCCTGCTGCACCGGCAGCGGACGGGCCAGGGGCAGCATGTCGATCTCGCGCAGGTGGAGTGCATCATGCAGTTCACCGCGCCCTGGCTGATATCGCAGGCCGCGACGGGCGCGCCGCTGCCGCGCCGCGGCAACCGGCATCCCGTGCATGTGCCGCAGGGCTGCTTCCCGTGCGCGGGGGAGGATCGCTGGATCGTCGTGGCGGTGACCGACGACGCGGCCTGGCGGGGGCTTTGCGGCGTGATCGGGGCGGAGGATCTGGCCGGCCTCGACGCCGCGGCGCGGCGGGGGCGGCAGGCGGAGTTGGAGTCGACGATCGCCGCCTGGACGCTCGGGCAGGACGCCGATGCGGCGATGGCGGCGCTGCAGGCGGCGGGCGTGGCGGCCGGGGTGTGCCGCAACCCGATCCACCTGATGGAGGACCCGCAGTTGGTCGCGCGCGGCGTGTTCCAGCCGATCGAGCGGAAATTCGTGGGCCGGCACCTGCAGCTTTCGGCGCCGTTCCGAGAAGCCGGCGCGGGACCGCTGCCGGTGCGGCGCGCGGCGCCGACATTGGGCGAGGACAATGCGGCGGTGCTGGGTGGCCGGCTCGGCCTCGACGCGGCGGAGATGGCGCGGCTGGAGGCGGCGGGGGTGATCGGGACGGAGGCGGTGCCGATCGCGGGG
>JAIYAI010000173.1 GCA_027489135.1 Acetobacteraceae bacterium | reverse complement strand
GACGGTCTTCCCCGTCTCCACCGCCTCGATGGCGGGCTTCGCCAGGGTCGCGGCGTCGCAATACCACTGCCAGGTCAGCCGCGGCTCGATCGGCACGCCGCCGCGGTCGCCATGCGGCACCTGGTGGGTATGCGGCTCGATCTTCTCGAGCAGACCCATCTCCTCCAGCTTTGCGACAATCGCCTTCCGCGCGGCGAAGCGGTCCTGGCCGGCCAACGCGCGGACGAAATCGGGATCGGAGACCTCGGCCACATGCGCGATGGCGCCGGCGATCTCCTCCAGCGCGACGCGCCCCTCGGGGTCGAGGATAGTCGGCATCTCGAGGCCGTGGCGGCGACCGACCTCGAAATCGTTGAAGTCATGCGCGGGGGTGATTTTGACGGCGCCGGTCCCTTTCTCCGGGTCGGAGTACTCGTCCGCGACGATCGGGATGGCGCGCCCGACCAGCGGCAGGATCGCCCTCTTGCCGACGAGGTCTGCGAAGCGTGGGTCGGTCGGGTGCACAGCGACCGCGGTGTCGCCCAGCATCGTCTCCGGCCGCGTCGTCGCGACCAGGATATGCCGGCCCGGCTCACCCTCTATGGGGTAGCGCAGGTACCAGAGGCTGCCCTTCACCTCGCGGCTCTCGACCTCGAGGTCGGAGATGGCGGTCAGCAGCTTCGGATCCCAGTTCACCAGGCGCCGGTCGCGGTAGATCAGACCCTGGCGGTGCAGCGTGACGAAGACCTCCAACACCGCCTTGGATAGGCCCTCGTCCATCGTGAACCGCTCACGCGGCCAGTCCAGCGAGGCGCCGAGGCGGCGCAGCTGGCGGGTGATGGTGCCGCCGGATTCCGCCTTCCATTCCCAGACCCGGTCGACGAAGGCGGCCCGGCCCATCTGCCGGCGGTCCTGGCCCTGCTCGGCCAGCAGGCGCTCCACCACCATCTGGGTGGCGATGCCGGCATGGTCCGTGCCGGGCTGCCAGAGCGCGTCCCGGCCCTGCATCCGCCGCCAACGCGTCAGCGTGTCCTGGATCGTCATGGTCAGCGCATGCCCGATGTGCAGGCTGCCCGTGACGTTCGGAGGCGGGATCATGATGGTGAAGGGGGCGGCGTTGGAGGTCGGGTCGCAGGCGAAGGCGCCCTGCTTCTCCCAGCCTTCGTAGAGGCGCGCCTCGAAGGCGGCCGGCGTCAAGGTCTTGTCGAGCATGGGCGGGTGCGTCGCTCGCCGCCGCCCCCGAAGTCAAGGGGTGTGGACGCCGGACCCGGCAGGATCAGGAGAGGGCGCGGCCCACCACACGCTCGATCTCGGCCCGGACGAGGCGCTCGACCAGCGGCGGCAGATGCTGGTCGAGCCATTCCTTGAGCATCGGCCGGATGGCCTCGCGGACCACGTCCTCAATGGTCGGACCGCCGCGGGTGACCGCGCTGCTGCGTTCCGCCGCGACGGTGCGGAGCAGCGTCCCGAGGGAGGCGGTGGCCGCGGCCGCAGCCGCCGGGGCAAGCAGGGCGTCGGCGGAGATCGGCGCAGCAGGCGGGGCCGCGGGCTCCGGCTCGGCAATCGGCGCGGGCGGGGTGGCGGCCACCGGCGCCGGCGGGGGCGTGGCCATCCCTGGCGGGGCGGACAGGGCGGGCGGAGCCGTGGGCGCGGGCTGTGGCGCAGGCTCGGACACCAGCATGTCCTCGGAAAGGTCGAGCGCGTCGTCGGCGGCCGGATCGGCCTGCCCCGACGCGGCGGCGCTGTCCTCCTCGTTCAGGATCCGCCGGATCGAAGCAAGGATGTCCTCCATGCTCGGATCGGCGCCGCCGGCGGCATCGGCGGCGGGCTTGCCAGGGGGCGGACGCGATTCGCCGGACATGCTCAACGTCCTTCGTCGGTCATGCTGAAGGGCACGGCGACCGGCCGTGGAAGCCCTGGCCTGCCGGTGCGCCCCGGGGTCAGCGTCCCGGCTCCTGGCCGCGGGCGAAGGCTTCGGCCGCGGCGCGCTGCGCCTGGGCCTCGGACTGCGCCCGCGCCTGCGCGTCGCCCGAATAGTCGCCGAGGCCGACCCAGCGGTTGCGGACCTCGTTGTAGTAGGCCCGCATGTCGTAGAGTTCGACGGGCAGGCCGAGATCCTGGGCGGTCAGCCGTCCCACGGTCGAGGCCACCGAGTAGGATTGCTGCACCAGCGTGGCCAGAGCCGTCACCAAGTTGGTGCGGGCATTCAGCAATTCCTGCTCGGCATTCAGGACATCAAGCGTGGTGCGGCTGCCGACGATCGCCTCGCGCTGCACGCCGTCGAGGGCGATGGCGGCGGCGCGGATCTGCGCACGGGCGCTCTCCACCTGGGCGCGGGCGGTCTGCAACTGCTCCCATGCCTGGGTCGCGGTCTGGACCACGGTGCGGCGGGTGTCGTCGACGACGGCGCGCAGGCGGATGGCATCCTGCCGGGCCTGGCGCACCGCGGAATACTCGGCGCCGCCCTGGTAGATCGGCACCGTCAGGTTGAGGATCGCCTGGGTGCCCTGCTGGACCAACCCGGTCTGGGCCGAGTTGCCGTTGCGGAAGGCCTGCCCCTGCACGTTCAACGTGGGCAGCAGGGCGCCCATCTGGACATCGATGAAGTCCCGCGCCGCGGCCTCGTCGAACAGGGCGGCAACGACGTTGGGGTTGTTCGCGGCGGCGAGCTGCGCGGCCTCCTGCGCATTGCGGACGGGCGGGCGCAGTGGCTGTGGCGCGACGAGACGTTCGGGCACCGCGCCGATCAGGCGGCGGAAGGTGGCGCGGCTGACCTGCAGGTTGCCCTCGGCCTGGGAGCGCTGGAAGCTCGCCAGCGCCAAGCGGGATTCGGCCTGCGCCACGTCGGTGCGGGTGATCTCGCCGACCCGGAAGCGCTCATTCGTGGCGCGAAGCTGCTCGGTCAGCACCTGTTCGTTGTTGATGTTGAGGGCCAGCAATTCCTGGTCACGGATGACGTTCACGTAGGCCGTCACCGAGTTCAACAGCACGTCCTGCTCCGCTGCGAAGAGGCGGGCACGGGAGGAGAGGACCTGGTTCTCGGCGCGGCGAGTTCCGGCCACCGTTCGGCCGCCACGGAAGACGGGCTGGGAGATGGTCAGGGTATTGCCGCTTGTGGTGCGGTCCGTCTCCTGGGTGCGGGCAGGACCGGCGGCGGAGGCACCGAAGCGGTTCTGACTGTTTGTCCAGCCGACATTGCTCGCGATCGACACCTGCGGCCGCCAGTTGGACAGCGCCTGGGGGACGTTTTCATCCGTCACCCGAAGCTGGGCCCGGGCCGCAAGCAGGGTCGGGTTGTTCGAATACGCAGCGGCCAGCGCGTCCTGCAGCGGCTGGGCGGTCGCCGGGGCAGCCGCAGCGATCAGCGCGGCGGGCACCAGCAGCGCCGAACTCAGCGCCAGGGCGGTGCGGGTCAACCTCATGCTCACCAGGTCCTTCCGTCGCGGCGGCGCCGCCAGCGCAGTGCGGTCGACGCGGAGGACCCGGCCCGGAGCCCGGCCGCCGCGCATGAGGGATCGCCCGCGTATTCCGGGCGGGGCCTCATGGACCCTACTTTATCGCAAGTTGGCGCGCCGCCAATGCGTCGACGCTGCATCGCGGCGGAAAGCGTGCCGGCGTGACGCCGGGGCAACCGGTGCGCGGCACCGGCCGCGTCAGAAGACGAAGCCCGGGGCCGGCGCGAAGTCCGGCAGGGACGCGGTCGCGCAGTCAAAGGCCGGGACCAGGGTGAAGGCGCCGCCGATCCGCCGGCCCAGCACAGCCCGGCCGTCCTGCACCTCTTCCGTCTGCT
>JAIYAI010000703.1 GCA_027489135.1 Acetobacteraceae bacterium | reverse complement strand
GCTCGCGCCCCGCGCCGACCGCGCGCTACTCGCGCGACGCCTCTGAGGCCACGACACGATGTCGCTCGACCTCGCCCTCAATGCCGCCCGCACTGGCCTCGGCGCGACGCAGCGCGCGCTGGCCCAGGCCTCGCAGAACATCGCCAATGCGGCCACCCCGGGCTACACCCGCAAGACCGTCCCGCAGGACGCGGCCGTCTTCGGCGAGACCCCGCTCGGCGTCCGCACGGGCGAGGTGCGGCGCTCCGTCGATGCGGCGCTGGCCGCGCGCATCGATGCCAGCCGCTCCGCGGAAGCGGCGGCTGCGCTGCGCGAGCGTCTGCTGCAGGGCATCGAGCAGACACAGAGCATCACGGGCGGCGCCGGTTCGCTGCCGGATGCCGTCTCGGCGCTGCGCGACAGCGTCATCGCGCTGCGCGCCAGCCCCGACGATGGCGGCCTGCAGCGCGGCATGGCGGATGCGGCGCAGGATGCGGCGATCGGCCTGAACAGCCTCGCCGCCGCCATCGGCACCGCGCGGGACCAGGCCCAGGCCGCCATCGAGCAGGAGGTGCACGCGATCAACGCCGCACTGCGGGAGATCGCGGCGTTGACGGTGACGCTGAAGGCGGGAATCGACGGTCCCGGCGCCGCCGGGATCGAGGACCAGCGCGATGCCGCGGTGGCGCGCCTCTCGGAAAGCATCGAGGTCCGCGCGGTCCGCCAGCCCGGCGGCGACCTGCTGCTGCTCTCGCGCGGCGCGGCGCTGCTGCCGCTGGATCCCGGCCGTGACCTCCTCGCCGTCGCGCCGGCCAATATCGCGCCGGGCAGCTTCTACGGCGCCGGCGGGTCGCTGCCGGCGGTGACCATGCAGGGGCTCGACGTCACCGGGCAGCTCGGCGGCGGACGGCTGGGGGAGGCGATCCAGCTGCGCGACCGCGGCCTGCCGCGCATGCAGGCGGAGGTCGACCTGGTGGCGACCCATCTCGCGGGCCGGTTCGATGCGCTGGGCCTCCGGCTCTTCAGCGAACCGGGCGGCGCGGCGCCGCCGGCGATGACGGGTGGCTATGCGGGCAGCGCGCAGATCGGCTTCGCCGGCCGCATCGCGGTGAACCCCGCGGTCGCGGCCGATCCGCGCCTGCTGCGCGACGGCACGCATGCGGTGACGGGGATGCCGGGCGGGCCGAGCGACTTCACGCCGAACCCGCAGGGCGGGCCGGCCGGCTTCGTCACGCTGCTCGACCGCGTGCTGGATTTCGGCTTCGGCGCCAACGCCGCCGCCGGCACGCCCTGGCCGACGATCCCGGTCAGCGGCCTCGGGCCCGATGGCAGCCTCGCCTCGCCCTTCCTCGCGCCGGCGACGCTCGACGCCTATGCGACGCGCATCGTCGCCACACAGGCGGCCGACCGCGCCGCGGCAACGGCGGCGAAGACGGACGCGGCGGATCTGCGCGGCGCGTTGGCCGAGCGCTTCGCCCGGCAATCCGGCGTCGACGTGGATGCCGAGCTCGGCGCGATGGTCGCGCTGCAGAACGCCTATGCGGCGAATGCGCGCGTGCTCGGCACGGTGCAGGCGATGTGGGACCAGCTGCTGGGCGCGGTGCGGTGACCGGCGACAGGGGGCAGGCATGATCCTCGGCGACCTCGCCAGCCGGCTCGACCAGGATTCGGCGCTGCTGCGCCTCCGGCTGCAGACCCTCACGCGCCAGATCTCGACCGGCCAGCGGGCGGAGGCGCCGGGCGACATCGCGCCGGAGCTGCCGCGCACGATCGGCCTGCGCACGGAGATCGCGCGGCGGGACTCCTTCGGCGGCGCCATCGCCCAGGCGCAGAGCCGCGCCGCGGCCACGCAGACGGTGCTGTCGCGGCTGACCGCGATCGGGCGGGAGTTCGCCGAGACCGTCGCGCTCAAGCTCGACCCGGACGACGCGGACAGGCTGCCCTCCGTGGCGCAGCAGGCGCGCCAGGCGCTGGTCGAGGTCGGGCAGCTGCTCAACACGCGGAATGCCGGGGAGTATCTCTTCGGCGGCTCGGATTTCCTGAACCCGCCCATCGCCGACCCCGAAGCCCTGCCGGGCGGCGCCTGGGCCACGCAGATCGCCACGGCCGTGGCCAGCCTCGGCGGCGGCAACGCGACGACCGTCGCGGCGATGACCTCGGCCGCGGTGCAGGACGACACGCCCGGCGCGACGCCCTTTTCCGCCTTCCTCTCCGACCCGGCGACGGGCCTGGCCGAACCCCGGCGCAGCGTGCCATCCGAGGACGGCGTGCTGATCGGCTTCGGGCTCTTCGCCAACCGCAACGCGGCCGTCGCCTCGGTGGGGGAGACGGCGGGGGGCTGGGCGCGGGACCTGATGCGCGGGCTGATGAGTCTGGCCGCGCTGACGCCGGCGCAGGCGGCGGACCGCACCGACTTCCAGGCCTTCGCGGTCACGATCCGTGACGGGCTGCGCAGCGCCACCGCGGCGCTGGGGGCGGAGGCCGGGGCGCTCGGCCAGACGGAGGCCCGGCTGACCGCGGCGGCGGCGCGCCACCGGGAGATCAGCGTGGCGCTCGAGACCCAGCTGGCGGGCATCCAGGAGGTCGACCTGGCGGAGGCGATGTCGCGGCTGCAGCAGACCCAGACCCAGCTGCAGGCGAGCTACGCCGCGATCGCCCGGATCGGCAGCCTGAGCCTGTCGCAGTTTCTCCGGTGACCACTGCCCGCGCCGGCAGCGACGGCGGGGATGGGCCTTTCAGCTCCGGTTAAGCGAGATCGGGCAGGATGCGACAAGGGTGCCGACCCGGCGCCGGGTGGAAACCGAGGGTCACCGATCCGGCGCCGGGTGGGAACCGCCTCGGTCGGACGGGCCCGTGATCGACGCGCACCCGGGGACGGGGCAGCAGAAGGAAGAGCCATGTCCACGCTGGTGCTGGAGATGCGGCCGGGCGACATGATGGTCGTGAACGGCGCACCCATCCGCTTCCGCAATCGCGTGCGGATCGAGCTCGCGGCCAAGGCACGCTTCCTGTTCGGCAAGCAGTTGATGGCGCCGGAGGCGGCGACGACGCCGGCGCGGCGGATCTATTTCCCGCTGCAGACCGCCTATATCGGCACCGAGGAGGAGCGCAGGCGCGGCCTCGCCTGGGCGCGGGAGCTGATCGCGGAATTCCAGCAGGCGACGACGGTGGTGCAGATGCGGACGCTGCTGGAGGAGGCATTGGCGCTCGCCGAGGCCGATGACTGCTACCGTGCGTTACGCCTCGCCCGGCGGGTCATGCAGCACGAGGCCGAGGTGCTGGGCCTGCCGCCGCCGGAGCCGCCGCGGGCCGATCCGCGCCCGGCGCGCGAGCCGACGCCGCGCAGCTGAGGCCCGGCGCCCGTTGGGCGGTGCCAGCCATCGGGTCTGGCGCCTCGGGATTCTGTGCCACCGCGCGTTTCGCGAGACGATCTTCCGCTGGCATGGCACCCGCCCTGCGCGCGCCAACCCAGCGCCTGTGGCCGATTCTCCGGCCCTGCCCGTTCAGGATGCCGCCGGATCCCCGGTATCGCCCGGCGCCCCGCCCTGCCGCGCGGGGGCCGCGCTGCGATACGCCTGCAACTCCCGCTCGCTCGGGATGGTACGGGCGGTGCCGTCGGCATTCCGGAACTCCAGCACCACCAGGCCGAGCGCGGCGTCGAGGCGCAGGCTCGGGTTCGGCAGGGTGGGCGTGGGTGCGGCCTGCTGCGCGGCGGGTGCCGCGGCGCCCGGTCGCGCCACGGCGTCCGGCCCGGGACCGGATGGCACCTCGGGCAGGCGCAGCGGGGGCAGCGAGGAGAGATTGGACATGGCGATCGGATCCCGCCTCATGATTCCGCAGAACGGTTGCGGAAGCGTTGACGGCTTGGGCAACGCCGTGCCGGGACGCGCGGAATCGGGCCGCGGACAGGTTTGACGCCCCGGCGGGCCGGCGCGAAGGTCGCGCCACCTTGGCCCTCTCGCTCCCGCCCCTCCCCCGCCTCACCCGCACCCAGGTCGAGACCGCGCTCGTGGCGACGCTGGGCGGCGCCGCCCTGACGCTGCTGCACGTGCCGCTGGCCTGGATGATCGGGGCGCTGCTGGCGACCGCGGCCTTCAGCTGGCACCGCGAGGTCGACTTCCCGCCCTGGGCGCGGCCAGCGGGGCTGGTCTTCCTCGGGCTCGGGCTGGGGGCGACCTTCTCCGGCCCGGTGCTGGCGGCGGTGACGGGCTCGCTGCCGGCGCTGGCCGTCGCCGGCGTGCTGAGCATCGCCGCGGGCGTCGCCATCGCGCCGCTGTTCGGCAAGCTGGCGGGGACGGAGACGCGGGTCAGCGTCTTCTCCACCGTCCCCGGCGGCATCGTCGTGATGGCGATGCTCGCCCACGAAGCCAAGGTGCCGGTGGCGCCGGTGACGCTGGCGCAGACGGTGCGCGTGCTGGTGGTGGTGCTGACCTTCCCGCCGCTGCTGGGCTGGCTGGCTCCTCACGGAGACATCAGCGAGTTCATGGCGCCACGGCAGCCCTTCTCGGCGTTGGGCCTGGCGCTGATGGTGGCGGGCGGGCTGCTGACGATCTGGCCGCTGGCGCGCCTCGGCATCGCCAATCCCTGGATGCTCGGGCCTTGCGCGCTGGCGATCGCGCTGGCGGGGACGGGACACCTGCCGTCCGGCGTGCCGAAGCCGCTGGTGGATGCGGCGCAGGTGGCGATGGGGGCGACGCTGGGCCTCCGGCTGAACCGGGCCTTCGTGCTGAGCGCGAAGCGGCTGTTCCGCGCCTCGGTGATCTCCTCGATCGCGCTCTGCCTGCTGCTGGCGGCGATGGCGGTGCCGCTGGCCTGGGCGGCGGGGCTGCCGGTGGCGGCAGCGATCCTGGGGCTCGCGCCGGGGGGCATGCCGGAGATGGCGCTGACGGCGAAGGCGCTGGAACTGGCGGTGCCGCTGGTGCTGGGCTTCCACCTGACGCGGACGGTGCTGAGCAACCTGCTGGTGGGGCCAATGCACCGGGCGGCGGTGCGGATGGGGTGGCTGTAAGGCGTGATCCGCGGCCGCGGGTGGACTCAGCGAAGCCGCGGATCACGCAGCATGGCAGTCGCCTGAACCCTGTTCCGCGCCGCTGTCCGCGCGGATCGCACTCTACGGCCCGCCCGCCACCACCCGCGCCGGCGGCAGCGGCTGCGCCTGGCGCGGCGTGCGCGGCTGCCAGCGGTACAGGTACTCGTGGTTGGCGAAGAACTCGTCGCGCGGGAACATGTCCGTCAGCGGCGCCGGGTCGCGCTCCGTCCGCGGCGTCCAGGCATAGGCCGGCCCCGCCACCTCCTGCGCCAGGGACGTGATCGCCGGGTTGCCGCGCCTTGCATGCGCCAGCACCGCAGGGTCCGCCAACCGCGCCAGCAGCCGCGCATGGTCGAAGGGGATCGGGTCGTTCGATCCGATCAGCACCGGGAAGGGCTGCAGCAGCACCGCGTGCGGGAAGACGGAGACGAAGGTCTCCACCACCCGCGCCGTCGGCGCCCACTGCACGTAGAGCCCGCCCTTGGCCAGCCGCGCCCGCACCTGCTCCAGGAACTCGGCCGAATAGAGCAGCCCGGAATGGGAGGTCTGCGGCAGCACCGCATCGGCCTCGATCACGTCGTAGCGCGTCTCCTCCCGCGCCAGCATGCGCCGCCCGTCGCCGTATTCGAAGCGCACGCGCGGGTCGGAGAGCAGCGCAGCGACCGGGCTGTCGGGCCGCGCGGCGGCGATCCCCTGCAGCGTGTCGAGAACGGGCTTGATCAGCTCGACAGCGCGCATCTCCTTCGTCTGGGAGGAGATCACCGCGCCCCAGGGCGTGCCCGAGGAGCCGACGCCGATCGCCAGCACCTTCTCCGGATTCGGATGCACCAGCGGCCCGATCGCGCCGAGCAGGATGTGCACGGGCAGGAAGGGCACCATGCCCTGGCTGTGGCCCATGATGAAGAAGCGGCCGCGGTCATGCTCCGGGTCCGCCGGCGCCTCGCGGTAGAAGGCGACGCCGGAGCGGTCCTCCGACCAGGCGGCGAAGCTGCCGAGCGCCTGGCCATGCATGCGGCGCCAGAAGCTGTCGTTGGAGGGGATGACCAGCACCGCGGCGGCGCAGGCGGCGGCCAGCGCCATCTCCGGCCGGCGGGCGCGCAGGCCCCCCGCCAGCCGCTCGCCATGCGCCTGCCAGAGCCAGAACAGCATCAGCGCGGCCGAGAGCGCCGCCAGCAGCGCCAGCGTGCCCATGCTGCCCAGCAGGTGCAGCGTGACGAGTCCGGTCAGGATCGATCCCGCCGCATTGCCCGCGATGTTGGCCAACTGCACCCAACCCACGCGCGCGCCGACCGAGGCGAGGTCCTGCTGCACCGCGCGCTGCACAAAGGGGAAGGTCATGCCGATCAGGAAGGCCGGCGGCGCCACCAGCAGGATGATCAGCCCCGTGCTGGCCAGCATCGGCGCCAGGGTGAAGCGCCAGTCGTCCACCGCGAGGATGTCCGAGAGCGGCGGATAGGGCAGCGCCAGCCACAGCGCGCCGATCAGCACGGAGGCCAGCACGAAGCCCGCGCCCTGCGTGATGAAGAAGGCCGGCCGCGGGTCGGCCATGCGGCGCACCATGCGCGCCGCGACCGCCATGCCGATGCCGTCCGCCAGCAGGAACACCCCGAGCACGGTCGGGAAGAGATAGGCGTGGTACTGCCCGACCTGCCCGAGCAGCCGGACCCAGAGGATCTCGAGCGCCACGATCACGTAGCCCGACAGTAACACGAGCAGGCACCAGAGCGGCAGGCTGCCGAAGCGGGCGGCCTCGGCCGGCGCCACGGCCCGCGCGGGCGGCGGCGCCGCGCGGCCCATCGCCGGCAGCAGGGTCAGCGACAGGATCGCCGCCGTCAGGTTCAGCCCCGCGGCCACCATCAGCGCGCCGACAAAGCCGAGCGTGCCGACCAGCAGCCAGCCGCCGGCCAGCGCGCCGAGGCCGGCGCCCAGCGTGTTCAGGCCGTAGAGCAGCGCCACGCGCTCCGCCACCGTGTCGAGCGAGGTCGCGACCGCCCGCGCCAGCAACGGCAGCGACGCCCCCATCAGGGTCGTCGGCAGGACGAGGCCCACGAAGCAGAGCGCGAAGATGGCGACGGGGTTGTCCACCGCGCCCGCCATGTCGAGCGCGAGCCAGTCATAGAGGAAGGGCTTGGAGACGAGGGCGCAGAGGGCGATGCCGGCCTCCGCCAGCGCGAAGCCGCCCAGCGCACGGGCTGGCGAGAAGCGGTCCGCCAGCTTCGCCCCGATGATCGAGCCCAGCCCCAGCCCTGCCAGGAAGGCGCCGACCACCAGCGCGGCCGAGATCGTGTCCGACCCCGCGAAGATCCCCAACATGCGCTGCCAGACGATCTGGCAGAGCAGGGCGGCGAAGCCCGAGCAGAAGAAGGCCAGCATCAGACGCGGCATGCGCCGAATCCCCCAAATCCGGATCCGGCCTGACCGGGGAGCGCGCCGTCGCGTCCCCGGCGCCCCTGTCGCGCGCCGGTTGTCACAGTGCTTGTTGAGGGTGGGTATGGCGATATTATGACGCCTGGTCCATCATTCGCGACGCAGGACCTGGTCCATCAGCCGATCCGCCCAGGCACGGGACTGGAAATCCCGCCGCAACCCGGCCTCGTCATAGTGGTCGCGCACCCAGTCCAGGAAGCCGAGCCCCGGATCCGCCCGCAGTGCCTGGGCGTAGAGGGCGAAGAAGGCGTCGAGGATTCCGGTCCGGCTCTGCCGGAGATGGCCGAAGCGCAGGCTGAGCTGGGCCATC
>JAIYAI010000145.1 GCA_027489135.1 Acetobacteraceae bacterium | reverse complement strand
CTGGCGGGCGGCGTGCTGACCGGCTTCGCCGCCTGGGCGCTCGGCATGGCGCAGCGCAGTGCCGGGTCGCGGGGCCGCGGCTTCGGCCGCGCCGCCGCGCTGGCGGCGGCGATCGGTGCGCTCGGCCTGCTGCCCGGCCTCGCCGCCGCGCCGCCGCGGGAGGTTGCCGCCGAAGCGGGGGTGGAGCCCTGGTCCGCCGCGCGCGTCGCCGCGCTGCAGGCGGAAGGGCGCGCGGTCTTCGTGAACCTCACCGCTGCCTGGTGCATCACCTGCCAGGTGAACGAGCGCCTCGTGCTGCGCAGCGCCGCGGTGCAGGACGCCTTCGCCGCCAAGCAGATCGCCTATCTCAAGGGCGACTGGACCCAGGGCGATCCCGCCATCGGCGCGCTGATCCGCGCCCAGGGGCGGGAGGGGGTGCCGGTCTACCTGCTCTATCCCGCCGGCGGCGGCCCACCGCAGATCCTGCCGGAGGTGCTGACGGACGGCATCGTGCTCCGCGCGCTCGGCGCCGCCGGGGCGTGATGCCGCGGATGTCACAATCCTGCCGCCGGCCCGTCATGGCCGCGTCGCGGGTCGCGGGGTAAGCCGTTGCTCGCATGACGCTGGCCCGCCCCGCCCCCAACGAGTCGATCCTGCCCAAGCGCCTGATGCGCGGCACGCCGCTGCGCTTCCGCCAGGCGCTGCCGGGCGAGGCCTTCGGCGACATCTTCCGCGAAAGGCCGCTCGGTGGCCGCATCCGCGCGGTGCGGCGGCTGGTCTCCGCGGTGCTGTGGACGCTGCTCGCCGTGCCGGTGCAGATGGCACTGATCCGGATGCCCGGGCGCGGGAAGAATGCCTGGGCGCGCATCTACCACGCCATGCTGTGCCGCGTGATCGGGCTGCGCGTGCGCGTCGTCGGCACCCCGGCGCCGGGCGGGCGGGTGCTGTTCCTGTCGAACCATTCCTCCTGGCTCGATATCCCCGTGCTCGGCGGCGCCGTCGATGCCTGCTTCGTGGCGAAGTCGGAGGTCGGCCAATGGCCGGGAATCGGGATGATCTCCCGCCTCGGCCGTACCGTCTTCGTCAGCCGTACCCGCGGCACCACGGGGCGGGAGGCGGACGAGATGCGCAACCGCCTCGGCGCCGGGGACAGCCTGATCCTCTTCCCGGAAGGCACCAGCAACGACGGCACCAGGGTGCTGCCCTTCCGCTCCGCCTTCCTGGCCACGGCGGATGCGGCGGCGATGATCCAGCCCGTCTCGATTGTCTACGACCGGCTGGGCGGGCTGCCGGCCTGCCGGCGCGACCGTCCGCTGTTTGCCTGGTACGGCGACATGGAACTGGCCAGCCATTTCTGGCGCCTCGCCCGGCGCAGCGGCGCGCGGGCGACGGTGGTGCTGCACGAGCCTTTCCCGCCCGGCACGCTGCCCGACCGCAAGGCGCTGTCGGCTGCGGTGGAGCGCATCGTCGCCGATGGCGTCTCGACGCTGCTGCAGAACCGGCCCGTCGTGCCGCTGCCGGCGCCGACGGGTCGCTGACGGCGGCTATACGAGGAAATCCAACCCGGCGGTCAGCGTGCGACTGCCCGAGAAGGTGATCGCCATGTCGGCGATGCCATCGCCGTCCACGTGGAAGCTGTAGGTCGTCACGGTCTGAAACTGCACCACAGCCGTGGTGCGGATCACCACGCCCGCCGCCGCGATCGCGCCGATGGTGAAGGCATCGTCGCCCGCGGTCGACGCGATGGCGTCGATGGCGCTGACGTCGAGGATATCCCCGGCCGCGCCGGTCTCGAAGCTGCGGATCGAGTCGATGCCCTTGCCAGGCCCGACATCCTGGAAGCTGAAGTAGAGGAAGGTATCGCGCCCGGCCCCGCCGTTGAGCGTATCGCTGCCCTCGCTGCCGCGCATCGTGTCGTTGCCGTCGCCACCGGAGATCGAATCGGCGCCGTCCGCACCCAGGAAGGCATCCGCGCCCGCACCACCGGTGAGCGTATCGCTGAAATCGCTGCCGAGGACGACCTCGATGCTGATCAGGGTGTCCTTGCCCGTGCCCTTGCCCTCCGCCGTTCCCGCGAGGAGATCGACCTTCACGCCGGCCTCTGCGTTGATGTAGCTGGCCTGGTCGATGCCGTTGCCGCCATTTAGCAGGTCGGCGCCGGTGCCGCCGTTGAGGCTGTCGTTGTCGTCGCCGCCGAGCAGGCTGTCGGCGCCGCCATTGCCCTGCAGGAAGTCCATGCCGTCGTTGCCGTCGAGGCGGTTGGCGCCGCTGCCGCCGCGGAAGGTATCGTGCCCGGTCCCGCCGGAAACGCGCTCGATGCCGGTGATGAGCGAGGCCGCACCGGTCCCCTGGATCGAGTAGAAGCCGTAGGCGAGGTCGAGGTTGGTCGCCCAGGGCGTCGCCGAGAGGTCGAGCCAGTCTAGGCCCGTGCCGCCCTGGATGACGTTGTTGCCGCCGGTATCGGAGATGACATCGTCACCGCTGCTGCCATTGATATTGTCGTCGCCCTCGCCGCCGGCGATGCTGTCGTTGCCGCTGCCGCCATCGATCTGGTCGGCGCCCAGGCCGCCATCGAGGCTGTCGTTGTCGTTGGCGCCGGAGAGGAAATCGGCGCCGTCGAGACCGCGCAGCGTGTCGTTGCCGTTGGCGCCCCGCAGGTCGTTGTTGTCGAGATCGGTGCCCGTGACGCTGTCGCCGAAGGCGGTCCCGCTGATGCCCTCGATCTCGAAGAAGCTGTCATTGCCGGCGCCGCCCAGCGCCTGCGGCCCGACGAGGCCAAGGTCGATGACCAGGCCGCTGGTGTAGAGGCCGAGCGTGTAGAGCACGCTGTCGAGGCCGTCGCCTCCGACATAAATGTCGTCCCCGCCCCCGGCGGTGTCCGGTCCGCCATCGATGAACTGGTCGTTCCCCGAGCCGCCGTCGGCGGCATCGTCGCCGAGGCCGCCCGCGAGGGTATCGTTCCCGTCGTCGCCCTGCAGCACGTCCGCCCCGCCCAGGCCGCTCAGGCTGTCATTGCCGCTGCCGCCGATGATCTCGTTGGCCTGGTTGCTGCCCGAGGCCGTGTCGTTGCCCTCGCCCCCGTCGAGCGTGTCGAGGCCGCCGAAGACGAGGTTGCCTGGACCGATGCCGCCCAGGCTGTCGTTGCCCTGGCCGCCGACGAGCAGGTTGGTCAGGGCGTTGCCGAGGATGGTGTCGCTGCCCTGGCCGCCGATCACCGTCTCGAAGCCGATGACGGTATCGCGCGTCGCCGCGCCCTGGACCTTCGCCGAGAACAGGTCGAACTCGACCAGCAGGTTCGCAAGATCGGCCCCGGAGAAGAAGGACAGGTCGAGCGTGTCGAGATCGTCGCCGCCGTTCAGCGAATCATCCCCCGCGCCGGACAGCACCGTGTCGTTGCCGTCGCTGCCGTCGACCGTATCCGCGCCCTCGCCGTCGGCGATGGCGTCGTTGCCGAGGCTGCCGTCGAGGCTGTCATCGCCCGCGCGACCGTCGAGGATGTCGTTGCCGGAACTGACGAACAACTCGTTGGCGACGTCCGAGCCCGAGATCAGGTCGTCGCCGGAGGTGCCGGAGGCATCCTCGATCGAGACCAGGATATCGACGCCCTGCAGGAAGCCGCTGCTGGTGCCGGCGGACAGATCCACGGAGATCGCGCCGGGCAGGATGCCGAACACCACCTTGTCGCGCCCGGTGCCGCCGTCGAGCCGGTCATTGCCGGCGCCGCCGTCGAGGATGTCAT
>JAIYAI010000043.1 GCA_027489135.1 Acetobacteraceae bacterium | reverse complement strand
GCGAAGCGCGGCCCGCTGGCGGATCCGCGCGTGCGCCGCGCCTTCAACCTGGTGCTCGACAAGGCGGTGCTGGTCGATGTGGTGAAGGACGTCGCGCCGATGCGCGTCGGCGGCTTCATCTATCCCTTCTCGGAATACGCGACGCCGATCGAGGAGCTGGTCAAGCGGCCCGGCTACCAGCCCGACGGCGCGGCGGCACTGCGCGAGGCAAGGCAGCTGATGCAGGCGGCCGGGCACGGGCGCGGCATCCGCGGCCTCGACTACGTCGTGCGCGACGTCCCCTCCTTCAAGCTGTGGTCGCAGGCGATCCAGGCGATGCTGCAGCAGTCGCTGAACGTGGAGTGCCGGCTGCGCACGGTGGTCGAATCCGTCTGGTTCGACGACGTGAACAACGGCAACTACGATCTCGCGATCGGTGCCATCGTCTCCACGCTGCTCGACCCGTCGGACTACTTCAACGCCTGGTACAAGACCGGCGGGCCGCAGAACTACTCGAACTGGAGCGTGCCGGCCTTCGACGCGCTGGTCGCGCAGATCGACGTCGAGACCGACGCCGCGAAGCGCAAGGCGCTGGTGCGCCAGGCCGAGATGATCATGGAGGAGAACCCGCCGCTGCTGCCGGTCTCCTGGGAGCAGATCATCGACGGCTACTGGAACACCGTGAAGGGCCACAACCCGAAGGACTATTTCGGCATCTACGACGTGGTCCGGATGGATACCTTCTGGCTCGACAAGTAGGTGTACGCCACGGCATGGACGGGCGACTGACCATGCCCTTATCATCCTCCCGCGCCGGGGCCTGAAGGGCCCCCACGCGCGGGAGGATGGCATGGACGGCTCGGATCAGTCCCTCTTCGAGTTCCAGCGTGGCCAGCAGGCCCGGCGCGACGCCGCCGACTGGCTTGCCGCCTTCGAGGCCGCGCTGAGCGGCGGCGACGCGGCACGGCTCGCGTCGCTGTTCCACGCGGATTCGCACTGGCGGGACGTCCTCGCCTTCACCTGGCACATCACGCCGACCGCGGGGCCCGAGGCGATCGCCACGCGCCTCGTCGCGGAGCAGCCGCGCGTCGGCGCCACCGGCTTCCACCTGCCGCCAGGCCGCAAGGCGCCGCGCCCGGCGAAGCGCCTCGGCATCGAGAGCATCGAGGCGCTCTACGAGTTCGAGACGAAGGTCGGCCGCGGCGCGGGCATCATCCGCCTCGCGCCCGATGCCGACGGGACGATGAAGGCCTGGCTGATCTCCACCACGCTGCAGACGATCCGCGGGCATGAGGAGCGGATCGGCGCCAACCGCCCGACCGGCTCCGCCTATTCGCGCAATTTCGGCGGCGACAACTGGGCCGACATGCGCCGCAAGGCGCAGGCCTACGAGGACCGCGAGCCGACCGTCATCGTCATCGGCGGCGCCCAGGCCGGCCTCGCCGCGGCGGCGCGGCTGAACCAGCTCGGCATCGACACGCTGGTGGTGGAGAAGTGGCCGCGCATCGGCGACAGCTGGCGCAAGCGCTACCATTCCCTGGCGCTGCACAACTCCATCCACATCAACCACCTGCCCTACATGGAGTTCCCGCCGACCTGGCCGACCTACATCCCGAAGGACATGCTCGGGAACTGGTTCGAGTTCTATGCCGACGCGATGGAGATCAACTGCTGGACGGACACCGAGTTCGTCGAGGGCAGCTGGGACGACGCCGCGAAGTGCTGGAACGCGCGGGTGCGGCGCGGCGACGGGACGGAGCGGGTGTTCCGCCCGCGCCATCTCGTCTTCGCCAACGGCGTCAGCAGCTATCCCTGGATCCCCGAGCTTCCCGGCCTCGATGAGTTCAAGGGCACGATCCTGCATTCCGAGGGCTTCGATAGCGGCGCGGGCTGGGAGGGCAAGCGTGCGCTGATCCTCGGCACCGGCAGCAGCGCCAACGACATCGCCCTCGACCTGCACAGCCACAAGGTCAACACGACCCTGATCCAGCGCGGCTCCACCACCGTCGTCTCCATCAACCCGAGCGCGCGGCTGAACGAGGCGATCTTCGACGAGCCCGGCGCGCTCGAGGATGCCGATCTCATCGTCGCCTCCGCCCCGCCGCCGCTGGTGCTGCGCAACTACAAGGCCGTGGTGCAGCGCATGCTCGACCTCGACCGCGAGATGATCGACGGTCTGAAGCGCATCGGCTTCAAGCACGACATCGGCGAGGACAAGACCGGCCACCAGATGAAGTATTTCCGCCGGGGCGGCGGCTACAACCTCGATGCCGGCAGCTCCGAATTGATGATCAAGGGGGAGCTCGGCCTGCTGCAATACGACCGCATCGAGCGCTTCTGCGCAGAGGGCGCCTTGCTGAAGGACGGCAGCGTGGTGCCCGCCGACCTGCTAGTGCTGGCGACCGGCTACTACCCGCAGAAGGAGTTGGTGCGCCGCGCGCTCGGCGACGATATGGCCGCGAAGATCGGCGAGGTCTGGGGCATCGGACCCGATGGCGAGTTGAACAACATGTTCAAGCGCACGCCGCAGCAGGGCGCCTGGTTCATCGCTGGCGGGCTTTCGCAGTGCCGCATCAATTCCAAGTACCTGGCGCTCCAGATCAAGGCGATGGAGCTTGGGCTGCTCGGGCCGCTACCCGCGCGCTGACGCCATCAGCGCCCGGGCCGCTTCCTCGCCGCTGAGGACGGAGGCCTCGATCGTCGCCGGCAGGTCCGGGTAGGTCCAGTCGCCGGCGAGCGCCAGGTTCGCCAGCGGCATGCGCTTCGGCCGCGGCGGCGCGCCGGGGCGGTGGCGTGGCGTGGCGCGGCGTTCCTTCACCACGCGGCAGGTCGGCGCGCGCTCCGGCCAGGGGCCGGGCAGGTCGAAGGCCTTGGCCGCGCGCAGGATCTCCGCCCAGGCGCGCGGCGCGAGATCGGCCTGCTCCTGCCGCACCGCCTCGTCGCCGGCGCTGACCGTGACGCTGACGCCGGTGGGGCGGATCAGCACCCACTGGCAGAGCGCGTCGAGCATGCCGATGAAGCGCACCGGTGTCTCGGCATGCCGCGCGAAGTGCAGGTTCACGATCGGCGCGTGGTCGGCGGGTGCCTCGGTGTGCGGCAGCAGGCGCGTCGCCTCCCAGGGCGGCACGGCCAGCACGACGCGGTCCTCCGGCCCGAGCAGGATCGTGCCGTCCTCCCCGAAGTCGAGGGCGGCCGCGCGGCCGCCCTGCGGCAGCAGCCGCCTGAGCCTCGCGCTGAAGCGGATGGTCCCGCCCGCCCGTTCCACCGACGCCAGCGCCGGCGCGACGAGATCGGGGCCGAGCCCGTCCTTGGCCACGTAGAGCCGCGTCGTCGCCGGCCCGCGCAGCCGCCGCAGCACCGCGCCGAGGCGATGGGTCGAGGCCTCGGCCGAGGGCGTGTTCAGCGCTGCGATCACCAGCGGGTCGACGAAGCCGCGCAGGAAATCGGGATAGGCCGCCATCGCCTCCGCCACCGGACGGTCCCGCCCGAGGCCCAAGGAGATCCTCATCAGCGCGACGACGGCGCCCAGTGAGACCCCTGCGGGCCGCAGCCGCCCGCTGATCCAGGAGGGCGGTGAGAGGCCGACATGCCGCGCCTCGTCGCCGAGCAGGTCCAGCACCGGCAGCCCGTCCGGCTCCGGCTCGACCCAGCGCTCCCGCGCGCCGATGCGATCGAGGAAGGCCAGCGCCGCCGTGTTGGCGCCGAGCAGCGCATGCGTACCGTTGTCCGTGCCGTCGGCCAGCGCCCGGCAGCGCCCGCCGGCGAGCGGCGTCGCCTCGTGCAGGCTGACCGTCTGGCCCGCTTCCGCCAGGCGCAGCGCGGCGGCGAGGCCGGCGACGCCTGCACCGACGACATGCGTCGTCACTTCGCCCAGCCCAGCGCCATCACCGCCATGCGCAGCTTCTCGCCCAGCGTCAGCCGCGGCCGGGTGCGGTCGCCCGCCCAGCCGCGCGCGATCATGCGGCGGAAGAGGCGATGGTAGCCCCACATCATCACCTTGGCCGGCAAGAGTGCGGTGGCGTCGAAGGTGGTGATCTCGCGCTCCGCCGTCTCGAAGCCGCTGCGCGCCTGCTCGGCGAGGCGGGCGCAGATGGCGGCGAAGCCGGGATGCGCCACGATCTCCCGCGCCGGGCCATCGGGGATGCCCGCGGCATCGAGCAGGTCGCGCGGGATGTAGACGCGCTCGCGCAGCGCATCCTCGTCCACGTCGCGCAGGATGTTGGTGAGTTGGAAGGTATGGCCCAGCGCCAGGCCGAAGCCGTGCGCCTCCGGCGCGCCGAAGATCCGCACGGACATGGCGCCGACGCTGCCCGCCACGCGGCGGCAGTAGAGATCGAGATCGGCCTCGGTCTCGAGGCGCAGGCGATCCGCGGCATCGGTTTCCATGCCGGCGATCATCGCCTCGCATTCCTCCATCGGCACGCCATAGGCGTCGCGGGCGAAGGCCAGTTCGCGGGAGAGGGCGCAGTTCGGGTGCGTCAGCTTGCGGCGCCAGTCGGCCAGGAAGCGGCGCTTCTCGGCCTCAGGCATGGCGCCATCGGCGATGTCGTCGACGGCCCGGCAGAAGGCATAGACGCCCCAGAGCGCGCGGCGCCGATCCCCCTTCAGCGCCGCCATGCCGCGGGCGAAGGACGACCCGGCGCGGCCGACCCGCGCCGCGACCAGCACGGCATCCGACGGCCCGTTGGTCCAGCCGCCCGCGAAGGCCGCGGCGAAATCCGCCTTGCCCAGCGCGACGCGCCCGAGCACCGGGTCCGCCTTGCGCAGCTTCGCGAGCAGGCGGCGGGCGAGGTCGATGGTGACGGTGGACTGGAAGGCGAGGCGCTTCGACTGCAGCAGGCGCGGCAAGGCTGAAGCGCGGTC
>JAIYAI010000545.1 GCA_027489135.1 Acetobacteraceae bacterium | reverse complement strand
CGGCCGCGCCGCCATCGGGCAGGAGCGCATCCGCCTCGCCGTCACGGGGCTGACGCGGGCGGGGAAGACGGTCTTCATCACCTCCCTCGTGGCGAACCTGCTGGCGGCGGGGCGGGGTCAACGGACCCTGCCGGCCTTCCAGGATGCCGCGGGCGGCCGGCTCTCCGCCGTCACCCTGGTGCCCGCCGGGGCGGAGGCGATGCCCCGCTTCGACGTCCACGGCCACATCAACGCCCTGGCCGAGGATCCGCCGGCCTGGCCCGCGCGCACCGAGGATCTTTGCTCGCTCGAGCTGACGCTGCGGATCGACCGCTCCTCGCCGATCTTCGGCCTGCTCGGCCCGCGCTCGGTCACGCTGGAACTGCTGGACTACCCCGGGGAGTGGCTGCTCGACCTGCCCATGCTGGACCAGGCCTATGACGCCTGGTCGGCCGCGACCCTCGCCCGCCTGCGCACGCCCGAACGCCTGCCCGCGACCGGGGAGTTCCTGGCCTGGCTCGATGCCCTGCCGGCCGACGCGCCGGAGGAGGAAGCGCTGGCCAGGCGCGGCTACGGCCTCTACCGCGACGCGCTGCGGGCCTGCCGGGACCGGCTCGGCTTTCGCTTCCTGCAGCCCGGGCGGGTGCTGAATCCGGGCCCGCGGGGGGAAGCGCCGCTTCTCTGGTTCTTCCCCTTGCCCGCGGCCCATCGCGGCGGCCTCGCCACCCTGCTGCGGCGGCGCCATGCGGCCTATGTGACGGAGCAGCGGGACCGCTTCTTCGACCCCTTCTTCCGTCGCTTCCACCGCCAGGCCGTGCTGGTCGACGTGCTCGGCGCGCTGCATGCCGGCCCCGCGGCCTTCGCCGACACGCAGGATGCGCTGGACGCCATCGCCACCGCGTTGCGCGGGCAGGACGGGTTCCTGGCGCGGCTGCTGGGGGTGGGCGCCAGTCGCGTCGCCTTCGTCGCCACCAAGGCGGACCATGTGCCGACACGGCAGCGCCAGGCGCTGGTCTCGCTGCTCGGGCACCTGGTGCATGCGCCGCAGGCCGGGGCGGCGGCGGCCGGGACGGCGACGGGCGTGCATGCCATCGCCTCCATCCGCTGCACCGAGGATGCGATGACGACGCTGGAGGGGCGGCCGGTCGGCGCCGTGCGCGGCCTGCTGCTGGATGGCGGGCGCCCCGCCAAGGTGTTCCCCGGCGAGGTTCCGCTCGGCCCCCCCGATGCAGGCTTCTGGGAGCATGCCTATTTCGAGATGCCGGCCTTCCAGCCCCCGCGCATCGACCCGGCGGGCAGGGTGGGGGTGCCGCATCTCGGCCTGGATGTGCTGCTGGCCTGGCTGATCGGAGACATGGTGTGACGGAGCTTCCGGATTGGGGGACCGCGCTGTGAGCGACGCCCCCCGCGGCCCGCGCGTGATCCTGGAGGAGGAACCGTCCCGTCCCGCGGAGCGGCTCGACTTCGGCTGGGAGCAGGCGGTGGTGCCGATGGCGCCGACCGTCGCGCCGAAGCCGGCGGGCTGGTCCGGGCTGGGGCGCTTGGCGGCGGGGGCCGGCGTGCTGGGCCTCGGCCTCGCGGCGCTGGACGCTGCCAACTTCATCGCCGACCAGTTCGCACGCGGCGAGACCCTCGGTTGGATCACGGCAGGCGTGGTCGCCGCGGGCTTCGGCCTGATCGCCTCGGCCGGCTGGCGGGAGCTGCGAGGCCTGGCGGCGCTGCGCAGCGTCGATCGCGGCCGCGCCGCCTTCGCCCGGGGCGATCTGGGGGCCGTGCGCGCCGAGGCGCTGCGCTGGGCCGCAGGCTGCGCGGAGGCGTCGTCGCTGCAGCCGGCGATCCGCCAGGCCGGGAGCGTCGAGGAGATTGCCGCCCTGCTGCGGTCCGGGCCCCTGCGCAGGCTCGAGGACCAGGCCGCCGCGCTCGGCCGGAGCGCCGCGCTGCAGGCCTTCGCGGTCACGGCGATCAGCCCCTCGCCGGGGCTGGACGCGCTGGTCTTCGCCTGGCGTGGTGTCCGTCTCGTTCGCCAGGTGGCGGCGCTGCACGGAATCCGGCCCGGGGCGGCGGCGACGGTCGCGCTGCTGCGCCGGACCCTGACCGATGCCGCGACCGTGGCGGTGACGGATATCGCGGTGGACACGGCGGCTCGCGCGATCCTGAGCAACCCGCTGTTGCAACACGTGGCCGGGGAGACGGCGGCGGGTGCGGTCGCGGCGCGGCGGATGCTGCGGCTCGCACGGGTGGCATCGGAGGCCTGCCGAATCCTTCCCCCAGCGTGAAACCCAGCCAAGAAGCCTTGCGGCGCCACACCCGCACTGCTGCAAGAATAATCACGAATTCGCCTGAACATCGCGCTATCTGCCGGTGTATATCTTTTTCTGCGCAATAATCCGGCCGTTTTTCCCCATAACTTGACCACGAAACCGCCCCTGTTTACCAACTCGTCGCGGTTACGTGAGCTCCAGGCATGCCAGACGGTCATCTACGGGGTTGGGGCGGGCTCGCGGGCCAGCGCCAGGCCGATCGTGCCTTTGCCCGGCTTGAGGAGAGGGTTCTTCTCGCCGCGCAACCTGTGGTGGACGTCACGGATCAGACGATCCAGCTCGGCAATACGGCCACGGTCACCGTCTCCTTCGACAACCAGCCCAATGCGGCACCGGGCGGCGATGTCGGCTACGCGCCCTATGTCGACCTCGTCCTGCCGAAGAACGGCGCCGATGGCGGTGCCCCCGGCAACGCCCCCGTCAATGACGGCGTGCCCTTCCTCTCGGCGTCCTATCTCGGTGCCCCGGTCGAGGCGACGGTCATCGAGTTCGACAATGCCGGCCAGGCCGTGCATCCCTTTGCCAGGGATGCCAGCGGCAACCCGCTGATCGTCCGCGCGTCCGACTTCGGTGCGGCGCCGGGCGACGAACTCGTTGTGCTGCGGCTGCCCTTCGGGTCCTTCGTGGCCGATCAGCCGCGCGCCGACATCGCCGTGAGCCTGCAGCTTTCGCCGCTCGCCGATATCGACCAACCCCTGGTCTACGGCGCCCAGGGCGGCTTCGCCTACGGCCTCGATCCACTGAACAACCCGACCGTCGACCCGCCCATCCGCGGGCCGATCGACAGCGCGATCATCACGCCGAACCTGTTCAGCGTGACCA
This sequence comes from Acetobacteraceae bacterium, assembly GCA_027489135.1. Taxonomy (GTDB): domain Bacteria; phylum Pseudomonadota; class Alphaproteobacteria; order Acetobacterales; family Acetobacteraceae; genus JAIEOP01. The sequence continues at coordinate 17,014 of JAIYAI010000545.1, read as the reverse complement.
AGACCTTCAGCGGGCCGGAGGCGGAGACGGCGACGGGTCCGAATTTCCCGCGCAGCTACACCATCACCTTCGACCTCGCTGCCGGTCAGACGGTGACCGACACCATCCTGCGCGACGTGCTGCCGGACGGCATCGTGGTGACCGGGCCGCCCGTGCTGTCGGGTGCGGCCGGCACCGCGGTCTACGATCCTGCGACCCATACGCTGACCACGACCATCCCCGGCCCCACCCTCGGTGTCGCCGGCGCCGAGATCACCGTGATCCTGCCCTTCTATGTCGGGGAGTTCCTGGACCCAGGGCAGCCCGGGACGCCGGTGCTGAACCCGCCCGATGGCGGCTTCCGGACCATCACCAACGACGTCTCGGCGGAAGCGCTGTGGACGCCGCTCGACGGCCGCGATCCGACCCAGGTCGTCACCTACGACCCGCAGGGCCCGGAGAATACCTTCACGGCCAAGAGCATCGCGGTCCAGAAGTCGCAGTCCCTGGCGATCGACGTGAACGCCGCCGGCCTCGGGCCCGGCGATACCATCGAATATGTCATCCAGGGTCAGGTTTCGGACTACTTCGCGTTCGGCAGCCTCGTCATCAACGACCTGCTCTCGGACGGGCAGAGCTTCCTCGCGGGCAGCGCGACGCTGGGCGTGACCGAGTCTGGCGGCACGCTCGCCAGCGCCCCGTTCCTGCCGGGCAATGTCGCGGTGTCACGCGACGGTGGCACCGGCCTGACCGCCATCGCCTTCAACCTCTCGGACCAGCTTATCGACGCCGGCGCGCCGGATGGCGTGCTCACCGGCAGCGCGGCGCTCGGTGCCGCGACCTTCACCATCACCTTCCGCACGACGGTCGACCGCTTCTTCGTCGCCACCGGCGAGGCCGTGGGGCAGGGCGACAGCCTCTCCAACAGCGTCACCGCGGGCGGCGACGTCATCGGGCCCGGCGGCACCGTCACCGGCAGCAACGCCGACACCTCCGGCAGCAACGCCACGATCGCCACAGGCAGCATCAGCAAGGAGATCTACGCCCTCAACGGCACCATCCTGGCGCCCGGCACGCCCGTGAGCATCTCGTCCGGCGACGAGATCACCTTCCGCCTGACCTATGCGATGCCGCAGACCCTGGCGGCACAGCTCGACCTGCGGGACTTCCTGCCGCTGCCGGTCTTCGACACGACGACCTTCACCCTGACCCTGGAGGACGTCGTCAGCGCCGCGCCTCCGCCTCTCGACACGGCGAAGTGGGGGCCGCTCGCGGGCGGCTTCGATAGCCTGCTGACGGAGGTGCCGGTGGTCACCCTCGATACAGCGGCGAACAGCCTGACCTTCACCTTCCGCAATCTGCAGCCCGCGACGCCGACCGCGACGGTCGCGGACGTGCTGTTCACGCTGAAGGTGGCGGACCGGCCCTTCGGCGACGGGCTGCTGCTGACCAACCAGCTGCAGACCATCGAGACCAGCGCGAGCGGCGCCGTCACGACGCAGGCGGCAATCCGCCAGCTGACGCTGAACGAGCCGAATCTGGACATCACCAAAGGCGTCGTGGCCTTCGACGGCTCGCCGGGCGTGCTCGCGCCGACGCCACCGGGCCCTGTGACCTTCACCGCCCCGGGCAGCAGCGGCGTGCGCTTCAGCGGGGTGATCGACAGCACCAATCTGGCGCTGACGCCGATCAACAGCGACCTGCTGGACATGGACGCGGGCGACCGCGTTACCTTCGCGATCGTCGTCGAGAACACCGGTCGCGCCCGCAACGGCGCCTTCGACGTCACGCTCCTCGACAACCTGCCGCAGGGCTTCGTCGTCGGCCCCGGCGGTTTGAACCTCCAGGTGACCGACGGCGCCGGCAACCCGCTCGCCTACACAGCCTCCTTCTTTCCGGGTGGCGGTTCCCTGACGCTGACCGATCCAGGGCCCTCGACCGGCGCGCTCGCGGCCTATTCGCCGACCGGCGGCGCGAACATCGTCGTCATCACCTACGACCTGGTGAGCACCAACACCGTCCAGCCGCGCAGCCAGATCACCAACCTGGCGGAGATCGAGAACTACGCCGCCTTCGAAGGTGGCGTGGATCGCGTGCCCAATACCCAGGGTCCGACCCAGGACACCGCCACGGTGACCATCGGCGAGCCGACCTTCGAGAAGACCATCGTCGACACCTCGGTGTCGCAGACCCAGGGCGCCGACCTGACCATCGGCGAGACCATCACCTACGAGCTTGTCACGACGCTGCGCGAAGGGCGGGTGAGGGACCTGGTGGTCCGGGACATCCTGCCAGGCGCGCCCGGGCGGCTCGATCTGGTCGATGCGACGGTGACGTCGATCGGCGCGAGCCTTTTCGAGCGCAATATCGTTGGCAATCCCGGCGCTGCGCTGGCCGCGCCGATCGCTGTCGTGAACGGGCAGACCATCACCTTCACCTTCTTCAACGACATCGTGAACGTGGCGGACAACGTCGCCGATGCGGGCGACCAGATCCGCATCCGGGTCACCGCGGTGGCGGCGAACGTCGCGGGCAACATTGCCGGGACGGGGCTGGAAAACACCGGCGCGCTCGACTTCCTGGCCGGCGGCAGCCTCGTCACCCTCACCGACACGGCCGAGGCGAAGATCGTCGGTCCCGTGCCGACGATCAGCAAGACGGCGGACCGGGAGACGGTGCAGGGCGGCGACGTCGTCACCTACACGGTGGACCTCGCCCTGAATACGGGCGCGAATGCCGGCCCGGCCTTCGACATCACCGCCACCGACCCGCTGCTGCCCGGCAGCCTGACCTACGTGCCCGGCAGCCTGACGCTGCTCGTCCAGCCCACCGGTGGGGCGAGCGCCAGCGTGACCGGCGGGATCATCACGGTCACGGCGCCCGTGCTGCTGCCGGGCGAGCGGATCCGGCTCAGCTACCAGGCGACGGTCGAGCCTGGCGTGGTCGCCGGCAGCACCCTGCCGAATACCGTCGCGATCACGGCGGACAGCTACCCCGGCACCTCCCAGACCGGCGTCGAGCGGGTCTTCACGGGCAGCGCCAGCGACAGCGTCCGCGTCCCCGGTCCCGGCATCGTCAAGACGGTCTCGGCGGCCGACACCTCCCTGCCGGAGACGGGCAGCAGCCTGTTCCGACCGGATGCACCGGACCTGGCCATCGGCGAGGAGGTTACCTACCGGCTGACGGTCACGCTGCCCGAGGCGGTCTCGACTGGGTTGGTGATCCGCGACCTGCTGCCGGGCATCGTGGCGGCGGCCTTCCCCAACCAGGGACTGTTCGAATACCTCTCCGCCGCGGTGGTCCGGGTCGGTGCCTCGCTCTCCGGACCCGGCCTCGGCAGCGCGACCCCGGTCGGGTCGGACAGCAACGGCGACGGCATCGCGGACACGGTCACCATTGCCTTCGGCGACGTCACCAACACGCCGGACGGGACGATCGACGCGGGCGATGAGATCGAGGTGACGGTCACCGCGCGGGTGCGCGACGCCGCGGTCAACAGTGCCGGCCAGGCGCCGATCAATCTCGGCGAGGTCCTCTACGGCGGCCAGACCCAGCGGGCGAGCGCCATCGTCGATATCGTCGAGCCGAACCTCGTGATCGACAAGGACGCGAGTGCGACGACGGGCGATGCGGGCGACGTGGTGACCTTCACGGTCAGCGTCCCGGCGCAGGGCGCCAATGCCGGCCCGGCCTTCAACGTGACGGTCACCGATACCGTCCCGGTCGGCTTCACCCTCGTCGGCGGCACGCTGGCCCTGGTGAACGCGATTCCGGGCGCGACCCTCTCCTATGACAGCGGAACGCGGCTGATCACGGCGGTCGTCCCGACCTACCTGGCCAACGGGCCGCAGCTTGCCTTCCGCTACGACGCCATCGTCGACAACAGCGTGCGCCCGGCCGAGGTGCTGACCAATCTCGCCGAGGTGACCTTCACCAGTTCGCCGGGGACGCCGCCGGACGCCTTCCAGCGCGACTACGGCCCGCTGCGGGCGACCGAGAGCTTCACCATCGACCTTCCGACCCTATCGAAGCGCGTGGTGGCGACCGATGTCCCCTCCACCGACTTCCGACCCGGCGAGACGCTGCAGGATGTCGTGGTCGGCGAGACCGTGACCTACCTGGTCACGCTGCGCCTGCCCGAGGTGACCACGAACCTCGTGATCAGCGACTTCCTGCCCGTGTCCGAAGGGGCGCCGCCGAGCGCCGGCGACATGCGCCTGATCAGCGCCTCCCTCGTCCGCATCGGCGCCAACATCACCGGCGCCTCCATGCCGGCGATCGGCTCGCCCGGGGTACAGTCCGACAGCAACGGCGACGGCATCGTCAACACCGTCTCCTGGAATTTCGGGACGGTCACGAACCTGGCCGACAACGTGCAGGATGCGGATGACCTCATCATCGTCGAGGTCGTGGCGCGCGTGATCAACGTGACCGCCAACCAGCCCGGCGACCGATTGATCAACACGGGCCAGGCGCAGTTCAGCAAGGCGGACGGCTCGAACGGCCTCGTCACCCAGACCGAGACCATCCAGATCGTCGGACCCGAGCTGGCGATCACGAAGACGCCCTCCGTGCCGAGCGGGGATGCGGGCGACATCGTCACCTACACCGTCACGGTCAACCATGTGGTGCTGCCCGGCAGCCCGGCCTCCACGGCCGATGCCTATGGCGTCGTGATCGACGACCTGCTGACGCCCGGCCTGACGCTGGTCAGCGGCACGGTGACCGCCAATCTCGGCGCGACGGTGCTGACCGGCAACGGCATCAGCGATACGACCGTCCGCGTCGGGCTCGAGCAGTATGCGCGCCTGCCGGCGACGCCGCTGATCATCACCTACCAGGCCCGGCTGACCGATGCGGTGCGGGCAGGCGAGACGCTGAGCAACACCGCCGACCTCGACTGGCAGAGCGCGCCGACCGGCTTCCCCGATGCCCGGACGGATGCCGCCAGCGCCAACGCCAATGTCGCCGTGGTGATGACCCCCGCGATCGACAAGGCGGTCACGGGCACGTCCCTGCCGGAGACGCCGGGCATCGGCGTCGAGCCCGGCGAGACCATCACCTACACCATCACGCTGACCCTCGGCGAAGGCACGCAGCGCGTGCTGCTGACGGACGTGCTGCCGGTGGGCACCTCCTTCGTCGGCGGCGCGGTGACCGCCGTGGGCTCGAACATCTCGGGCGCGCTGCTCGGGGTCGGCGCGACCCCGGTGGTGGTGGGGCAGGGGCTGAGCTTCAATTTCGGTAACGCCGTGGTGAATGCCGGCGACAACGTGCTGGATGCGCGGGACCGGATCACGGTCCAGGTGACGGCGCGGGTGCTGGACGTGCCGGGCAATACGCCGGGCACGGTGCTGACGAACAACGCCCGCTTCACCACCGACACCGGGACCCTGACCGACACGGCGCCGGTCACCGTCGTCGCGCCGAGCCCCGTCATCACCAAGGGGGCGTCGATCGCCTCGGGCGATGCCGGCGACCTCGTCACTTTCACCGTGGTGGTGGCGCAGCAGGCCGGTGCGACGGGGCCGCTCTACGACCTGAACGTCACCGATGCGCTGGGGTCGGAGTACGTGCTGGTCGCCGGCAGCGCGGTGGCGTCGCGCGGCGTGGTCAGCGAGGTCGGCAATACGGTGACGCTGGTGCTGTCCGGCGCGGCGCTGCTGCCGACCGACTCCCCCGGCACGCCGGGCGTGGACGAGAGCCGGATCACCCTGACCTACCAGGCGCGGCTGGCGGATGGCGTGCAGCCGGGCGACGTGGTGACCAATGTCGCCAGCTTTACCGGCAGTTCGGCGCCGACGGGCACGCCGGGCGCGCGGCCCTTCGCCGGCAGCGACGATGCGGTGGTGACCGTTGTCATGCCGGTGACGCTGGACAAGCAGATCGTCGCCACCTCGCTGCCCGGAACGCCGGGGGCCTCCGTGGGGATCGGCGAGACGGTCACCTACCGGCTGACGGCGACGCTTTCGGAGGGCACCCAGACGCTGGTGATCGCGGATACGCTACCGGCCGGGCTGGATGTGGTCTCCACCAGCGTCGCCACGATCGGCGCCGGAATCACCGCGGGCGCGCCGACCATCGTGGTCTCCGGCCAAGGCGTCAGCTTCGACTTCGGCACGGTGGTCAACGCCGGCAACAACATCGCCGGCGACGGCACGGTGGCGGTCGAGATCGTCGCCCGCGTGCGCGACGTGCCAGGCAATGCCAGTGGCACAAACCTGACCAATTCCGGCACAGTGACCATCACCGCGCCCGACAATCCCGACCAGCCCGGCGGTAGGGAATCCGACCAGGACAACACCACCGCGACGGTGGTCGTGCCCGACCCCGTCATCACGAAGGGCGCGTCGATCGCCACGGGCGATGCCGGCGACCTGGTGACCTTCACCGTGGTGGTGTCGCAGCAGGCGGGCGGGACGGGGCCGCTCTACGACCTGAACGTCACGGATGCTTTGGGGGCGAAGTACGTCCTCGTCTCGGGCAGCGCGACGGCCTCGCGTGGTGTCGTCGGCGAGAGCGGCAACACGGTGACCCTGCTGCTGACGGGCCTCGCGCTCGAGGCCGCGGACAATCCCGGCACGCCGGGCGTCGACGAGAGCCGCATCACCTTGACCTACCAGGCGCGCCTGGCGGACGGGGTGCAGCCCGGCGATGTGGTGACCAACATCGCCAGCTTCACTGGCAGTTCGGCGCCGTCGGGCACGCCGGAGGCGCGGCCCTTCTTCGGCAGCGACGACGCGTCGGTGAAGGTGGTCATGCCGGTGACGCTGGAGAAGGCGATCGTGGCGACGTCGCTGCCGGGCACGGCCGACAGTTCCGTCGGCATCGGCGAGACCGTGACCTACCGCCTGACGGCGACGCTGTCGGAAGGTACGCAGACGCTGGTCATTGCCGATACGCTGCCGGCGGGGCTGGAGGTGGTGTCGACCTCGGTCGCGTCGGTGGGCGCGGGCGTCACGGCGGGTGCGCCGACGACGACGGTCACGGGCCAAGGTGTACGGTTCGACTTCGGCACGGTGGTCAATACCGGCAACAACATCCTCGGCGACGGGACGGTGGCGGTCGACATCGTGGCGCGGGTGCGCGACGTGGCGGGCAACGCCTCCGGTACGGTGCTGACGAATGCCGGCACCGTCACCATCACCGCGCCCGACAATCCGGACCAGCCCGGCGGCAGGCAGACCGACCAGGACACCACCACCGCGACCGTGGTCGTGCCGAACCCGGTGATCACCAAGGGCGCGTCGATCGCCACGGGCGATGCGGGCGACCTGGTGACCTTCACCGTAGTGGTGGCGCAGCAGGCGGACGCCACGGGGCCGCTCTACGACCTCGACGTCACCGATGCGCTCGGCAGCAAGTATGTACTGGTGTCCGGCAGTGCCGTCGCCTCCCGAGGCGTGGTGACCGAGACCGGCAATACCGTCACGCTGCTGCTGAGCGGCCTCGCGCTGGAGGCGGCCGACAACCCCGGCACGCCCGGCGTAGACGAGAGCCGCATCACCCTGACCTACCAGGCGCGCCTGGCCGATACGGTGCAGCCCGGCGAGATCGTGCCGAACACGGCCAGCTTCACCGGCAGCACCACCCCTGGCGGCACGCCCGGGGCGCGGCCTTTCTCCGGCAGCGACGACGCCGCGGTGACGGTGGTCATGCCGGTGACGCTCGACAAGGCGATCATCGCGACCTCGGTGCCGAGCACGCCCGGTTCCTCGCTGACCGTGGGGGAGACGGTCACCGCCCGGCTGACGGCGACGCTCTCCGAAGGCACGCAGACGCTCGTCATCGCCGATACGCTGCCGGCCGGGCTGGAGGTGATCTCGACCTCCGTCGCCGCGATCGGCGCGGGGGTCACGGCAGGCGCGCCATCAATCACCACATCCGGCCAGGGCGTCAGCTTCGACTTCGGCACGGTGGTGAACACCGGCAACAACATCGCCGGCGACGGCACGGTGGCGGTCGAGATCGTCGCCCGTGTGCGTGACGTGCCGGGCAACGTGAACGGCACCACGCTGACCAATGCCGGTACCGTCACCATCACCGCGCCCGACGACCCGCAGCGCCCTGGCGGCACGCAGACCGACCAGGACAACACCACCGCGACCGTCGTCGCGCCCGACCTCGTCCTCGACAAGTCCGTCCCGCCCGGCTTCGTCAACCCGGGCGAGGTGCTGACCTACACGATCACGCTCTCCCACACCGCTGCTTCCACCGCACCGGCCTTCGACATCCTGCTGACGGACCTGCTGACGGACAGCAACCTCCGCCTCGTCGCCGGGTCGGTGACCACCACGCTGGGTTCTGTCGTCACCGGCAACGGCGCCGGCGACACGACGCTGTCGATCGGCCTCGACGAACTCGCGCTCGGCAGCAGCGTCACCATCACCTACCAGGCGACGGTGCTGCCGACGACGCCGCCCGCGAGCCTTGTCTTCAACGCCGCCACGGCCGACTACGACAGCAATCCCGGCCCCGGCGGCCGCCCCGGTGGCACCGGCGACGAGACCGTGACACCCGTCGCCCCGGGCTTCGCCAAGGAGATCGCCAGCACCTCCAACCCGGATACCGGCTCGGGCCAGTTCGACCCCACCGCACCCGATCTCGCGGTGGGCGAGACGTTGACCTACCGCCTGACCATCACCCTGCCGCCCGGCACGACCAACGACCTCGTGCTGACCGACCTGCTGCCGCAGGCGCTGCTGCCGACCGCGGCCCGCGTTGCCTCGGTGGGTTCGGGACTGACGGCGGGGGCGCCGACCATCAGCATCACGGGGCAGGGGGTCCGCCTCGACTTCGGGACCGTCACCAACGGGTCCGGCATTGGTATTGGCGCCGAGGACCTGATCACGGTCGAGGTCGATGCCCGCGTCATCGACGTCGCCGGCCTCGCCGCGGGGGCGAGCCTCGTCAACGCCGCGGGCCTGGGCTTCACCATCGATGGCCGCACCGGCAGCCTGACCGCGACGGCCCCGGCCGATCTCGTCGACCCGGCGCTGACCATCGACAAGACGGTGAACCGCCTCACGGGCGATGCCGGCGATACCTTCACCTACACAGTGACCGTGGCGCAGGGGCCGAGCTCCTCGGCCGATGCCTACGACATCCGCGTCACCGATGCGCTCGACCCGCGACTGATCCTGGTCTCGGCCAGCAGCACCGCGGGCACTGTGGGCACGACGGGCAACACGGTCACCCTCGACCTCGCACGCCTCGCGCTGAACGCCGCGCCGGTCGTGCTGACCTATACGGTCCGCATGGCCGATACGGTCGAGCCGGGTTCGGTGATCGGCAACACCGCGAACCTGGGCTGGGACAGCAACCCCGGCCCCGGTGGTCGGCCCGGCACGGGCACGGACAGCGCGCCTGACCTGACCGCGGTCTTCGGCCTCGGCCTCGACAAGACGATCGTCGCCACCTCGCTGACCGGCACCACGGCAGGCGCGATCCAGCCCGGCACCACGGACCTCGCGATCGGCGAGACCGTGACCTACGAGATCGTCGCGCGTCTCTCGGAAGGCACGCAGCGCGTCGTCATCGCCGATACCATGCCGACGGGCTTCCTGCCGGTCTCGGCGACGGTCGTCACCACGGGGGGCTCGATCAGCGCTGGCCTCAGCGGCACGCTGACCCCGACCGCGACCATCACGGGGCAGGGGATCACCTTCGACTTCGGCACGCTGGTCAATGCCGGCGACAATCTCAGCGACGCCGGCGACCTGGTGACGGTGCGCATCACCGCCCGCGTCCTCGATGCGGCGATCAACACGACCGGCCGCCTCGCCACCAACGACGCGACGGGCACGATCTCCTCGCCGACGGACCCCGGTGCGCCGGGCGGGACGGTGACGAACCAGGACAGCGTGACAGCCGCGGTGGTGGAACCGGCGCTCGATCTCGCCAAGGCGGTGGACCGCACCACCGGCGATGCCGGCGACGTCTTCACCTATACGCTGACGCTGACCACGCTGCCCGGCGCCACCGGTCCCGCCTACAACGTGGTCATCGAGGACCCGCTGGCCGCGGCGCTGATCGTCGTCCCCGGCAGCCTGAGTGCGTCCTTCGGCACGGCGACCATCATCGGCAACGCGATCCGCGTGACCATCGCCGAACTGCCGCCGAATGCGCAGCCCATCACCATCACTTACCAGGCCGCCTTCGCCGATACGATCGAGCCCGGGCAGATCGTCCCCAACACCGCGACCCTCGCCTACAGCAGCGCCCCCACGGATGGGCGCAGCTATGGCGACAGCGCCAGCCGGGCGGTGACGGGGACCTTCGACTTCTCGCTCGACAAGGCGATAGTCGCCACCTCCCTGACCGGCACGACCGCGGGCGCCATCCAACCCGGCGTCACGGATCTCGCGATCGGGGAAACCGTCACGTACGAACTCGTCGCGCGCCTTTCGGAAGGCACGCAGCGCCTCGTCATCTCGGACACGATGCCGACCGGCTTCCTGCCGCTGACCGCGACCGTCGTGACCACCGGCGCCTCGATCAGCGCCGGCACGGGCGGCACGCTGACGCCGACGGGGACGATCACGGGGCAGGGGATCACCTTCGACTTCGGCACGCTGGTCAATTCCGGCGATAATGTCAGAAATGCTGGCGATCTCGTGACCGTGCGCATCACCGCCCGCGTGCTGGACGAGTCGATCAACACTGCCGGGCGCGTGGCCACCAACGACGCGACGGGGACGATCTCCTCGCCAACCAATCCGACGGCGCCGGGCGGCACGCTGACCGATGGCGCCTCGGTCTCCGCCGCGGTGGTGGAGCCCTCGCTCGACATCGCCAAGGCGGTGGACCGCACCACCGGCGATGCCGGCGACGTCTTCACCTATACGCTCACGCTCACCACGCTGCCCGGTGCGACGGGCCCCGCCTACAACGTGGTCATCGAGGACCCGCTGGCCGCGGCGCTGGTCGTCGTCCCCGGCAGCCTCAGCGCCTCCTTCGGCACCGCGACCATCGTCGGCAACGCGATCCGCGTGACCATCGCCGAACTGCCGCCGAACGCCCAGCCCATTACCATCACCTACCAGGCGGCGTTCGCCGACACGATCGAGCCGGGCCAGGTGGTGCCGAACACCGTCAGCCTGGGCTACAGCAGCGCGCCGATCGATGGCCGCGCCTATGCGGACAGCGCCAGCCAGGCCATCACCGGGACCTTCACCCTCGGCCTCGACAAGGCGATCGTCGCCACCTCCCTGGTCGAGACCTCCTCGGGCCGCATCCAGGCCGGGCTGACCGACCTCGCCATCGGCGAGGTGGTCACCTACGAACTCGTCGCGCGCCTGTCGGAAGGCACGCAGTGCCTGGTCGTGACGGACACGATGCCCACCGGCCTGCTGCCGCTCACGGGCGGCACGGCGGTGATCACCACCGGCGGGTCGATCAGCGCCGGCCTCAGCGGCACGCTGACGCCGACCGCGACGATCAGCGGCCAGACCGTGACCTTCGACTTCGGCACCCTGGTCAACCGCGGCGACAACGTCAGCGACGCCGGCGACCTCGTCACCATCCGCATCGCGGCCCGCGTGCAGGACCTGCCGGTCAATACCGAAGGCCGCCTGCTGACCAACGACGCCGGCGCCACCGCCTCCTCGCCCAGCAATCCCGGCGTGCCGGGCGGCACCCTGACGGCGGCCGACGACGTCACCGCCGCCGTCGTCATCCCGCGCTTCGACATGACCAAGGCCGTGGACCGCACCACCGGCGATGCGGGTCAGGTCTTCACCTATACGCTCGTGATCCGGCCCGAGGCCGGGAACACCGGCCCCGCCTACAACATCCTGGTCGAGGACCCGCTCTCGCCGCTGCTGGTTGCGGTGCCGGGCAGCATCACCACCACCGCCGGCACGGCGACGCTGGTCGGCAACACCATTCGCATCTCGATCCCGGTGCTCGCCACCGACGCGGCGCCGGTCACCGTCACCTACCAGGCCGCCTTCGCCGATGCGATCGAGCCTAGCCAGGTGGTGCCGAACACCGCGGGCCTCGCCTACAGCACGGCGCCGACCGATGGGCGGGGCTTCACCGACAGCGCCTCGGCCAGCGTGCAGGGTGTCTTCACCCTGGCGCTCGACAAGCAGGTCGTCGCCACCTCCCTGCCGGAGACGGGCAGCAGCTTCTTCAACCCCGCCCTGCCGGACGTGGCGGCGGGAGAGACGGTCACCTACTGGCTCACTGCGACGCTCTCGGAAGGCACGCAGCGCCTCGTCATCACGGATACGCTGCCCACCGGCCTCACCGCGGAATCGGCCCGCCTCGTCTCGCTCTCCCCCGGCATCACCGCCGCGGCGCCGGCGATCGCACTGTCGGCCGGCAGCGTCACCTTCGACTTCGGCACGGTGGTCAACACCGGCAACAACACCACCGGCGACCAGGTCGTGGTCGAGGTGATCGCCCGGGCCGGCCCCGGCCTCAGCGCGCCGGGCACGGTGCTGCCCAACACCGCGACGGCCAGCGCGACCTCGCCCTCCAGCCCCGGCAATCCGGGTGGCACGCTGACCGCCACCGATGGCGACGCGGTCGAGGCCGTGGCCGCCGCCCTCGTCTTCGACAAGTCGGTGGGCAAGGCGGTGCTCGGCCTCGGCGAGAGCACGACCTACACCCTCGTCCTCAGCCACGCCGCGGGATCGACCGCGCCGGCCTATGCAGTGGTGCTCTCGGACCCGCTGTCGGATCCATCGCTCTCCCTCATCACGGGCAGCGTCACCACCACCGCGGGCACCGTCACCCAGGGCAACAATGGCGGCGACACGGGGGTCACCGTGACGCTGCCCGTCCTGTTGCCGGGCGAGACGCTGACCGTCACCTTCCTGGTCCGCACGATCGGGATTCCCATCCCGGACGGCATCGCGCCGAACACGGCGGTCTTCGACAGCACCTCGGCGCCCGGTGCCCTGCCGCCCGGCTTCGGCCGGCCCATCACCGGCCAGGACACGGCGGAAGTGCAGATCGTCAGCGGCGGCGCGCCGGTGCTCGGCGCTCTGCTGCCCGGCCTCGACGACGGCCTCCGGCGCCTCGCCTTCAACCCCTACACCGCACCGATCATCCTGACCGGCACCGCGCAGCCGGGCTCGACCGTCACCCTCGGCCTGTCCCAGGCGGGCGTGGGGCCGCTCGGCATCGGCTCGACCCAGGTCGATGTCGGCGGCAACTGGCTGGCCATCCTGCCCGAACCCGTCGTGCCGCGCTTCGATGAGATCGCGTTCCAGGAACTGCGCGAAGTGGTGGGCCGCATCCCCGCCTATAGCTGGAACATGCCGAGCGTGACGCCGCTCGACGGCCCGGCGGGTCGCGGCGCCGATCCCTATACCTTCATCGCCTCCAACACCGTCTCGCCGGCCAATCTCGGCGGCGTGCTCGGCGCGCCGGTCACGGCGACCTTCGCCGGCGCCGTCGGCCCGGGCGGCTACTTCACCGGCGCCGCCGGGGCGCTCGGCGGCTCGCCGGGCATGGGCCTGCCCGGCGCCGCGGTGAACGGCAACCTCACCTTCAACGCCTACGCCCTCGACTTCCTGGCCGCGCATGTCCGCGCCGGCGCCCTCGGACGCTGAGGCCCCCGTGATTCCAGACAAGAAGATCGGACAGAGCATGCCGATGCCCCGACAGCGCCACACGCTCCGCCGTCTGCTGCTGGCCGGCGCCGCCGTGCTGCTGCTGACACAGCCTGCGGCGGCGCAGAACTGGATCGCGGACCGCACCGACAACGCGATCATCAACGTCGATCGCATCGCCACGCGCTACCACGACCAGGTCAAGCTGGAGATCGAGCGCATCGGCCGCCGGCCCGCGCCGCTGCCGCAGCTGAACGCGGAGGAACGCCGCGCCGCCGCCACCGCGGATCGCTGGTGGCGGCCCATGCTGGACCGCACGGCCAGCGAGGGCGGTCGGCCGCTCCGGGTCAGCCTCGCCTTCCTGTACGACAGCGCCATGATCAACTCGGCGCAGCTGCGCGTCTTCGGCGACGTGCCCGCGATCCGCGACACGCTGGAGATCGAGGTGGCCGGCCGCTACGTGCCGCGCGTGTACGGCGAGGGGCGGATCAACAACGGCAACGACCCGACCCCCAACCTTGCCACCACCTCCGGCGCGCAGCGGCTGATCAACCGCGAGCGCGGCGTCGAGGTTGGGGTGCGCCAGCGCCTCAACACCGGCGCCGAGATCACTGCCGGCCAGCGCTTCCTGAACTTCAGCACGAACAGCACGAACTTCGCCCCCGGGGCGCAGTCGATCAGCCGCACCTTCGTGACCATTGTCCAGCCGCTGCTGCGCGATTCCGGCACCGCCTACACGCGCAGCCTGCACGAGGTCGCCCGCCTCGACAGCCGCATCGGCCAGGCCGAGTTCCGCCGCCAGGCGGAGGCCCACCTGCTGGAGGTCGCGCGCGCCTATTGGACCCTCTACCTCGCCCGCGCGATCGTCCTCCAGAAGGAACGCAGCGTGGTCGCGGTGCGCAACCTTGCAGGCCAGGTCGCGGGCCGCACCGAGCTCGATGCCGACCTGCTGCTGGCCAGCCGCGCGCAATCCGCGCTGGCGCTGCGCGAGGCCGACCTGCTGCGGGCGCGGGCAAGCGTGCGCAACGCCGAGGCGCGGGTGCGGGGCCTGGTCAACGACCCGCGCTTCGAGGCCTCGGGCGCGGGCGACCTGCTGCCGACCGACGCGCCGCTGGTGCAGCACGAACCGATCAGCCTGCAGACCACGCTGGAGCGCGCTGTCGCGCTGCGGCCGGAGGTGCAGGCGCTGTTCCTGCAGCACCGCGCCGCCGTCCTGCGTGAGGGCCAGGCGCAGATCGAGGCGCTGCCGCGCCTCGACGTCATCGTCGAGGGCAATCTCGGCGGGCGGGGGCTGAACACAGGCCTCTGGGGCGACGCCTTCAGCGACGCCTTCCGCTACTCCAACAACCCCGGCGCGCTATTCGGCATGCGCCTGGAAGTCCCGATCGGCACCGATGAGCTGATGGCCCGGCTGCAGCGCCGGCGGCTGGAAACCCGGCAGGTCGAGAGCCAGGGCCGCGCCACTGTGGCGACCATCATCGCCGAGGCGGAGATCACCCTGAACGAGTACAACGTTGCCTGGCGCGAGGTCGGCGCCCGCGCCTTGACCATGCGCCTGGCGTCGCGCGACCTCGGCATCGAGACCGAGCGCTGGAACCAGGGTGTCGCCGGCCGCCAGGGCGAGCTGGCCGCCAACGCGCTGGACCGCCTGCTGAACGCGCAGGAACGGCTTGTCGATGCCGAGGAGCGGCTGGCCATGGCCGAGGTGGCCTTCACCCTGTCCTTCCTGGCGCTGCAGCGGGTGCAGGGGACCTTCACCTCCGTGCAACGGCTGGAAATACAAAGAATTGATGAAGCAGCCCGCGGTCCTGTATATGTTATGAGACGACAGCCGAACAGTGAGACGACGGCAGCGCCGGAGGCGACGCCCGTCTCTGACCGCCCGGCCCCACGCCGCCGCGCCACGACTGCATCCCAACCGGCAGAACGCCAGCCCACCGCCGCCGGCCCCGCCCAGTGACCCGGCCGCCTGTCGAGAGGTTCCACGCCATGATGCGCCCGATCCGTGAACTCCCGGTTACCGCCCGCCGCCTGCTGCCGCTGATCCCGCTCGCCCTGCTGGTCGCCTGCGCCGGCGATGGCCGCGCCGTCCGCCTGAGCGGTGCCGAGACCGCCACCGGCTCGGCCAGCACCCGCATCGTCCCGGCCGCCGTCTTCCGGACCCAGCAGGGCTGGCAGATGGAACTCGTCTCCGGCGACGGCACCGTCCTGGCCGGCACGCTGCAGGAGGTGCGGGAGCCCGTCATCGTCCCGCTGGCCGCCACCGGCGCGGCACCGCTGGTCGGCGGCGGCACCGTCCTCGCGGGCGGGATCGCCGGCGGCGCATCCACCATGGATTGCCGCATCCGCCTGTTGAACCCGGTGCGCGGCGCCGATGGCGGCGGCTCCGGCCGCTGCGAGGGCAACGGCCGCCAGGTGGAATTCATCTTCTGACGGCGCTCGCCGCCGGCACGGGGCAGGTCCCGGCCGTCCCGCCGCCGGCGCCTGCCTCGCCGCTGCTGGCCGCCTGCCCGAGCCTTGCCGCGGATGTCACGGTGCGGCGCGTGTTCCGCGGCGGGGACACGGCCTGGGTGTTCCACAACCCGGCGACCGGCGCCTACTGGCGCGCCAGCCCGGGCCTGCACCGCCTGGTCCTCGCGCTCGACGGGCGCCGCAGCGTGGAGGCCGCGTTGGATGGCCTGCCCGGCGCCGGGCTCGAGGATCGCGCCCTGCTGCTCGAAGGCGTCGCCGGCATGGTCGCCGCGGGGCTGCTGCGCGTGCCGGGGGCGCGCCCGCCGGCCGTGCCGCCGCAGTCCGGGTTCCTCGCGCCGCTGCGGCAACTGGCCTTCACCCGGATCAGGCTCGGCGACCTGGGCGCGGCGCTGCCCGTGGCGGACCCGCTGCTGGGCTGGCTGTTCAGCCGCGCCGGCGCGCTGCTGCTCCTGCTGCTCATGGTCGCCGTGGCCTGGGCCTGGAGCGGGCGGGAGGCGGAACTGACCCAGCAATGGTCGCGGCTGGCCGATCTCGGCCTGCACGACGTCGTGCTGGGCTACCTCGTCTTCGTCGCCGCCAAGCTGCTGCACGAGACCGGGCACGCCGTCGCCGCCCGGCGCATGGCCCGGGCCGAGGGGCATGACGTGCGGGTCGTACCGTGGGGCGTTTCCTTCATGTTCCTGCTGCCGGCGCCCTATGTGGACGCCTCCTCGGCCTGGTTCCTGGCGAGCCCTGGCCGGCGTGCCGTGGTCGGCATGGCGGGGGTGGCGACAGACCTGCTGGTGGCCGGCCTTGCCGCGCTCGCCTGGGCCGCGCTGGGGCCCGGGGTGCTGAGCGATCGGCTCTTCGACCTCGTCCTGATCTGCGGCGCCTCCTCGCTGCTGTTCAACCTGAATCCGCTGGTGCGGCTCGACGGCTACTATGTCCTCTCCGACCTGCTGGGCTTCGAGGCACTGCAGGGCCGGGCGCGGGAGGGGCTGGCGCGCATCCTGCTCTCG
>JAIYAI010000010.1 GCA_027489135.1 Acetobacteraceae bacterium | reverse complement strand
GTCCTGCTCCGGGTACGGCCATGCGGTCGCGGATGCGACGCACCGACTCTCTCCCCCGGGTTTACGTTGGCACGCGGCCGCGGATGGCGTTGGCGCGTGCGGTATAGACGATGCGGCCGTCCGCCAACGCGGGCAAGCGGGCGCGGATGCCCTCCCGGATCGCCGTGACCTCCGCGGGCGGCAAGGTTGCCAGCGCGGCGGCGGCGGTCGCCTGCATCGTCAGGTGCGCCCAGAAGGCGTCGACATCGGCGAATTCGCGCTCGGCGGTGATGCTGCGTGTCTCGACGTCGACCAGCCCCGCGCCGCGCCACAGCGCCTCCAGCGCGTCGAGCCTGGCGGCGCCGACGCTGGGCGGCATCTGCGGCGTGACGCCGCGGTCGCGCAGCGCGGCCTGGATGGCGCGATAGGGAAAGCCGCCGCCCAGGATGTCCCAGGCATAGGCCGCGACGAGTCCGCCGGGGCGCGTCACGCGCGCCATCTCGGCGACACCCTTCGCGGGGTCGGGGACGAAGAAGATCACCAGCGCCATCACCGCGGCGTCGACGCTGTCGTCGGGCAGCGGCAGCGCCTCGGCGCCGGCTTCGGTGAAGGTCGCGCCGGCCGCGCCGGGGCGACTGCGGGCATAGGCAAGCTGCTCGGGCGAGGGATCGAAGCCCTGGACGCCGGCGGGTGCGCAGCGCTGCATCAGGAGTTCGGTGAAGGCGCCGTTGCCGCAGCCGATATCGGCCCAGTGGAGTTGGGGCGACGGCGCGAGCCAGTCGAGGAAGATGGAGCCCGCGGCGCGGCTCCAGACCGCCATGGTCCGTTCGTAGTGGGCGCCGTCCTGGAAGCGGATCGCGGGCGTGGTCATGCGACGGGACTCCGCTGGCGGGGCCACCCCCACCCAACCCTCCCCCGCGAGCGGGGGAGGGCAGGGCGCCGGGTCAGGCCGGCTTGAACTGCGGATACGGCGTCCCGTCCTCCGCCGGCTTCCAGGTGATCTGCACCCGGTCGCCGATCGCCACCTTGTCGAAGTCGCAGTCGACGATGTTGGTCATCATCGTGCAGCCCTCGTCCAAGGTGACATAGGCGATGGCGTAGATCTCCGGCGCGCGCTTCATCACGCTGACGCTGTAGATCGTGCCGAGCCCCTTGCTCTCCTTCCACTCCACCTTGCCCATGGTGAAGGGCGAGACCTGGCGCGGGTACCAGAAGGCCTTCCCGGTATCGACGCAGTGGGGCAGCAGGAACTTGCCCTCCTTCGCCGCGGCCCAGAAGGCCTCCGTCTCCGGGTTGACCATCGGGGCCGGGATCTTGCGTTCCTTCTTGGTCTCGGACATGGCGTTCACTCCCGCTCCATGATCAGCGTCGCGCCGCCGTGGCGGCTGCCGAGCAGGCCGCCCGTGCCGTGCGCGAGGGCAAGATCGCAGTTCTTCACCTGCACGGCCGGATGCGCCTCGCCGCGCAACTGCCGCACCGCCTCGATCACCTTGGTGATGCCGCCGCGGTTGGCCGGGTGGTTGTTGCAGAGCCCACCGCCATCCGTGTTGAAGGGCAGCTTGCCGACGCCCGAGATCAGGTTGCCGTCGGCGACGAACTTGCCGCCCTGGCCCTTCTCGCAGAAGCCGAGATCCTCGATCTGCATCAGCACCGTGATGGTGAAGCTGTCGTAGATCGAGGCGTACTTGATGTCCCCGGGCTTCACGCCGGCTTCCGCGAAGGCCGCGGGGCCGGAGCGAACGGCGGCGGAGTAGGTCAGGTCCACCTGGCCGGCCATCTGGCCCTTCATGGACTCGCCGGCGCCGAGCACCTTCACCTTCGGGCGCTTCAACTGCTTCGCGATCTCGGGCGAGGTCACGATCAGCGCGCCGCCGCCATCGGAGACGACGCAGCAGTCGAGGCGATGCAGCGGCGTGGCGATGAGCGGCGAGCCCACCACCTGCTCCACCGTCACGACATCCCGCAGCATGGCGTGCGGGTTGTGCTGGGCGTGGTGGCTGGCGGCGACCTTGATCCAGGCGAGCTGTTCGGCGGTGGTGCCGAACTCATGCATGTGGCGCGCGGCGCACATGGCATAGGCGTTCACCGTGGCGACGCCGAGCGGGAATTCCCACTGCGTGTCGGGCGCATCGGCGCCGCGGACGCGCGGCACCGCGCCGGAGTGGCCTTCGCTGCGCGGCCGGCCGGCCAGGGTGATCAGCGCGACGGAGCACTTGCCCTCGGCGATCGCCTGGATGGCGTGGCTGACGTGGTTCAGGTAGCTGCAGCCGCCGACATCGGTGCTGTCGAGGTGGCGCAGCGTCAGGTTCATGTAGTCGGCCATCGCCAGCGGGCCGAGGCCCGGCGCGTCGCCGGCGCAGAAATAGCCGTCCACGTCGTCCTTGGTGAGGCCGGCATCGGCCAGCGCGCCGGCGGCGCATTCGGCGTGCAGCTGGGCGACGGACTTGTCCTTCGCCAGCCGCGTGGGGTGCTCATAGGCCCCCATGATGTAGCCCTTGCCCTTGATGCTCATGGGCTGCTGCGTTCCCTTCCCGCTGGTTGATCTGACGGGCGGGAGGATGGACCGGGGCGCGGAGGGCGGCAACCCGGGGCGCGGTGCGGTGCGCGCTATGGTGGGGCGAAGGGCTGCCGGAAGATGATGGCGGCAAGGGCTTCCAACTGCCGCAGAACGGCAGCTTCGGCCTCCGTCGCCTCGATCGCCTCGACCTGGAGCGTGCGCTCCAATGGCACGTGGCTGTTGCGTGGCGTCTCGCGCGCGACAGTGCCACTGCCCGTTGTCGCCAGCAGGGCCTGGCTCGGGGGCAGTTGTGGAACCGCGGACCGAGCATCGTGCACGTTCATGACAAGGCGGATACTCAGTATGTCCCCAGCATTCTCCGCAGTACGATCCCCTGCGCCGAGGATTCGGGGACCACGGTCCTCGCGCCCGCCGTTCGGGGCCGTGTACCGCACGGTCTCGGCGGCCAGGGCCCGGATGCGCTGTTCGGCCTCGGGGCCGAACTCCGCCCGCAGGAGGCCGCCCGGCGAGACGCTCATCACCTCGGATGTCCGGACCCCAGGCCGGACGATCCGCCATGATCGGTGTTCCTGGAACCAGATCGTCACGGATATCTGGATCGCGGCGACACCTGCGAACATTCCGCGCATCCGTGCCGTATGGATTGGGGGATAGCTCGCCCTCGCCGACGAAGCCCAGGCGCACGCGATCCCGAGGGTCGTCAGGCCAGCACGCCGGGAGATTGGCCAGGATGTCATCATGAAGGTCTGCCCGCCGCCGCGATGGGTCGCTCGACGGCCGCGAGCTTGGCGCGCGGCAGGATGCGGACAAGGCATATTCGGGCCCGGTTTGCACGACCGCTCGCCACCCGCGATCCTCTCCCCATGTCCGACCATCTCACCCCCGCGCACCTCACACCTGTTTTGGCCGACCGCCTCGCCGCCATCGCGCTCGGCCATGTCGGGCGCGAGTATCCGAACAAGCTCGACCACGTCCTCAACGGCCCCCAGGACCTGCGCGGACCGCGCGAGCTCCACCCCGCCTTCTACGGCAGCTTCGACTGGCATTCCTGCGTGCATGCCGTCTGGATGCTCGCCCGCCTGCTCCGCCGCTTCCCGGACAACGCCCAGGCGCCGGCGATCCGCGCCCTGCTCGACGACCGCATCAACGACGCGACCATGGTCGCCGAGCGCGCCTATCTCGAGCGACCCTTCGCCCGCGGTTTCGAGCGACCCTATGGCTGGGGTTGGCTGCTCAAGCTCGCCGCCGAACTCCGCGGCCTCGAGGACGGCCGCTGGTCCCGTGCCATCGCGCCGCTGGCCGAGGGCTTCGCCGATCGCTTCCGCGACTTCCTGCCGCGCGCCGACTATCCCGTGCGCGCGGGCGTGCATTCCAACACCGCCTTCGCGCTGCGCCTCGCCGCCGACTACGACGACGCGCTCGTGCCGCTGTTCCGCGACAAGGCGCGCGCCTGGTACGGCGCGGATGCGGATTGCCAGGCCTGGGAGCCCTCCGGCGACGACTTCCTCTCTTCCGCGCTGATCGAGGCCGAGTGCCTGCGCCGCCTGCTGCCGGCCGAGGAGTTCCTCCCCTGGTTCGACCGCTTCCTGCCGCGCATCGCCCGCCGCGAACCCGCCAGCCTCTTCACCCCCGCCCGCGTTGCCGACCGCAGC
>JAIYAI010000534.1 GCA_027489135.1 Acetobacteraceae bacterium | reverse complement strand
CTTCAACGGCAACCAGCCTTCGCTGAACGCGCTGATGCGGGGTGACGTGCAGCTGGCCAGCGACAGCCCCTTCGCCACCAAGACGCTGATCGAGGCCGGGCGGATCCGTCCCATCGCGGTGACCAGCCTCAAGCGGTCCTCGATCTTCCCGGACGTGCCGGCCTTCTCGGAGACGCTGCCCGGCTACGACGTGCCCTTCTGGTCCGGCTTCGTCGCGCCCGCGCGCACGCCGCCCGCGATCCTCGACCGCCTGCACGCGGAGATCGAGGTCATCCTGAAGATGCCCGACGTGATCGACCGCATCCGCAGCTTCGGCGCGGAGCCAGTGGGTGGCCCGCGCCAGGGCTTCCAGGACACCATCGCCGATGACTGGCGCCGCTTCGCCGCCGTGGTGGCGGAAAGCGGGATCAGGGGTGAGTAGTCCGTGTCAGGGCGGCCCGGTCATCAGACCGGGCCGAGCGCGCTTCTGCGCGCCGGCGCCAGTGCGCCGAAGCCAAGGCGGCGGATGCCGCCGCCCGGCGTCTGAGGGCAAATCAACTAAATCTCGGCATCACCTTGGTCCAGAATTTCTCGATCGACTTCATCAGCTTCGCGTGCGGCACCAGCGCGTTGTAGGTGTAGCAGACGGTCCAATCGACGGGCTGGCGCTTCTGCGACGCCTCCATGCCGCGCAGCACCGTGTCCACCGTGCCGACATAGGCATAGCCCTTGGCGATGACCTCTTCCGGGCTTGGCACCTGGCCGGTGACCGGGTCGATCATGCCCTTGCGGAAGCCGAAGGGCTCGAACCAGGCCTTGCCGGTGAACTGGCCGGAATCGCGCCATAGCGCCATGGCCTCCTCGTCCGTGTCGGCGATGATGACATCGCGCAGCACGCCGATGTCGCGCCCGCGCGGCTTGCCGGACAGGCGCGCATAGGTCTCGTAGAGCTTGTCCTCGTAGACCGTGTGCATCGCCGGCAGGATCGGCGTGATGTCCTCCTGCGCGCAGAAGCGGATGGTGTTCTCGCTGCTGGCGAAGGGCTGGAACAGCGGCGGGTGCGGCTTCTGAACCGGCTTCGGCACCACGCCGACCGCCTTCAGGATCCCGTTCTCCACGCCCTTGCCGTACTTCTCCGTGGTGTCGAGCACCCAGGGCGTCTCCCCCGCCGGCACGCGCCAGTACTTGCCGTCGTGGGTCAGCATCTCCTCGGTCCAGCATTTCTTGATGATCTTGAGGTTTTCCTCGAAGGCCGCGCGGTTGGCGGCGTCGATCTCGTCGTGCTGGTGCGGCAGGGCACCGTGGATGCCGTGGGTCTGCTGGCCCATGATGTCCACCCACCGGCGCTGGTAGCCACGGGCAAAGCCGGCATTGGCGCGGCCGCCGGTCATGTGGTCCAGCATGGCGATGTCCTCGGCGACCCGCATCGGGTTCGCCGCCGGCAGCACGATGCCGAGCTGCCCGACCCGGATGCGCTTTGTCTGCATCGCGAAATAGAGGTCGAGGAGAACGGGATTGTTCGAGACCTCGAACCCCTCGATGTGGAAATGATGCTCGGTGAAGGACACCGCGTCGTAGCCGAGCTCGTCGGCCAGACGGATCTGCTCCGACAGGTCGCGCAGCATGGACTGGTAGAGATCGCCCCGCATGCCGGCCATGCCGGCCTCGATCTCCGCGCGGCTGCCGATGCTCGGCAGGTAGAACAGGCTGGCCTTCATGGGCGTATCCTCCGGTATGGGCGGAAGGTTCCCGGCATCGGCCGCGCGGTCAAGGTGCCGGCATGGCTCAGCGCGGCAGTTCGATCCGCGCCGCCTCGATCACCCGGGCCCAGCGCGGGATCTCGGTGGCGATGGTCTGGCGCATCTGATCCGGCGTGCCGCCGACGATCTCGAGGCCAAGGCCGTTCATGCGCGTGCGGATCTCGGGCTCGGCCAGCACCCGCAGCGCATCCGCGGCCACGCGCGTGGTGATGGCGGGCGGCGTGCCGGCCGGCGCCATCAGGCCGAACCAGGACAGCGCCTCGAAGCCGGGGAAGCCCTGCTCCGCCACGGTCGGCAGGTTGGCGGTGTTGGGCGAGCGCTGCAGGGCGGTGACGCCGATGCAACGCAGCCGCCCGTCCCGCACCAGCGGCATCGCCGCGCCGGCGTTCTGGATCGCCACCGGCACCGCGCCGCTCAGCGTGTCCGCCAGGGCAGCGCCGCGATAGGGGATGTGCTCCATCTTGATGTCGGCCTGGCGGCAGAGCATCTCGCCGGCGATGTGCTGCGGCGTGCCGACACCGGGCGTGCCGTAGGACAGCTTGCCGGGATTGGCCCGGGCATAGGCGACGAGGTCGGCGATGCTGCGCACGGGCAGGTCGTTGTTCACCAGTACCAGCGACGGCATCGCCAGCAGGATGCCCATGGGCACCAGGTCGCGCAGCGGGTCGTAGGGAAGGCGCTGCAGGCTGGGCAGGATGGTCAGCGCCGCGCTCGCGGCCCACATCAGGGTGTAGCCGTCCGGCGTCGATTTCGCGACGCGGTCGACGCCGATGCCGCCCGCATTGCCGGCCACGTTCTCCACCACCACGGGCTGGCTCCAAAGCTCGCTCAGGCGCTGGGCGAAGGCGCGCGCGGTCACGTCGGTGGCGCTGCCGGCGGTGAAGCCGACGACCAGCCGGATGGGGCGGTTCGGCCAGTCTGCCTGGGCACGGGCCATGCCGGGCAGCGCCAGCGGGGCGGCCAGCGCCGCGGTGCCGCCGGCGAGCAGGCGCCGGCGCGTGGACGTGTTGTTCATGACGTTTCTCCAGCGCCGCTTCCCGGCCGGCGCGGGGCGAACGGTAACGGGTAGGGCCGAAGCGCGTCCAGACGGCACCGGAAACCCCGGCGCTTGCGGCCCGTGCGGGCACGCCCCACGATCCCGCGAACATCCCGGGGGAGTGGTCCATGAGCGAGGCCGAGACGCCGCGCACGCTGTTCGAGAAGATCTGGTCGCGCCACCGCGTCCTCGAGCGCGAGGACGGCATGACCCTGCTCTACATCGACCGGCACCTGATGCATGACGGCGGCGCCACCGCCTTCACCGCGCTCCGGAAGCGCGGCCTGAAGCCCCGCGCGCCGGAGCGGATCTTCGCCACGCCGGACCACTACGTCTCCACCGCCACGCCGAAGCTGGAGGAGATCGAGGAGCCGCGGCACCGTCAGATGGTGGAGGCGCTGGCGCGCAACACCGCCGAATTCGGCATCCGACATTTCGGCCTGGACGGGCCGAGCCAGGGCATCATCCATGTGGTGGGGCCGGAGACGGG
>JAIYAI010000489.1 GCA_027489135.1 Acetobacteraceae bacterium | reverse complement strand
GGCGATGCGCAGCGTCTGCGCCTGGGCTGGCAGCGCGGTGAGCAGGGCGAGGGCGACGGCCAGATGCTTCATTGCGCTGCGGCTCCGAGGGCTGTGGCCAGGGCAGCACGCTTTCGTGCCTCCGCCCGGCGATGGGTGGCGGGGGCGACGCCCAGGTTTTCGCGCAGCGTCTGGCCTTCATAAGCGTTGCGATAGAGGCCGCGGCGCTGCATCTCCGGCACCACCTGGTCGACCACGTCCTCGAGACCCCCGGGCAGCCAGGGCGGCAGGATGTTGAAGCCGTCGGCGGCGTCGTTGTGGAACCACTCCTCCATCGCATCGACGATGTCGGCCGGCGTGCCGATGACGAGGCGATGCCCGTTGCCGCCGGCGACGGAGAGGTAGAGCTGCCGGATGGTCAGGTTCCCGCGCCGTGCGATGTCGAGGAAGATCTGCGCGCGGCTGTGCATGCGCATCTCCTTCGGCTCAGGCACCGGCCCGTCCAGGTCATAGGCGGAGAGGTCGCCGAGGTAGTTGGCGATGGCCGCGAGGCCGACGAGGGGATGCACGCGCTCCTGCAGCACCTCGTAGCGGTCCTGTGCCTCTTGCCGGGTACGGCCGGGCACGGCCATCAGGCCCGGCATGATCTTCAGGTGGTCCGGGTCGCGGCCGTACTTCGCCATGCGCCCCTTCACGTCGGCGTAGTAGCGTTGCGCATCCTCCAGCCGCTGTGCCGCGGCATAGACGACATCGGCAGTGGCGGCGGCGAGTTCCCGACCCTGGTCGGAAGCGCCGGCCTGCACGATGATCGGTGTGCCCTGCGGCGTACGCTCCACGTTCAGCGGGCCCTTCACCTGGAAATGCGGGCCGTGGTGGTCGAGGATGTGCAGCCCCTCGGGCCTGTAGTTCAGCCCGCTCTCCTTGTCGCGGACGAAGGCGTCGTCCTCCCAGCTTTCCCAGAGGCCGCGCACTACCTCGACGAACTCGGCGGCGCGGTCGTAGCGCGCGTCGTAGCCAGGCGCCTTGTCGCGGTTGAAGTTCTGCGCCTCCATGTCGGTGACGCTGGTGACCACGTTCCAGCGGGCCCGGCCGCCGCTGATGTGGTCGAGCGAGGCGAATTTCCGGGCGATATGGTAGGGCTCGTTGTAGGTGGTGGACGCCGTGGCGATCAGCCCGACCCGCTGCGTCACCATGGCCAGGGCCGAGAGCAGCGTCAGCGGCTCGAACTGCACGTTCTTCGAGGTGCGGCACAGCGCGCCGGCGGGCCCGTCGTGGAAGCGGATGCCGACGCCATCGGCCAGAAAGGCCATGTCGAAGAGCCCGCGCTCCGCCGCCTGCGTCACGCGCACGAAGTGCTGCAATTCCATGTTGCCGCCGGCCGGCGCCTCCGGGTGGCGCCAGGCCGCCAGGTGGTAGCCGAGGCCGATCATCGAGACGCCGAGCCTGATCTTCCGCTGTCCGCCCATGCCGATCTCCCGCGGGTATCGTGTGGCAAGCAAGCGACATACCAACACGCGCGGCGGTTGCCGCGAAGCCCCGTTCCGCCGCAGCATGGCGCCAAAGCACTTGGGGGAACGCCGATGGGGATCTTCACCGGGCTCAGGGTGATCGACGCCGCGACCTATATCGCGGGGCCCTCGGCGACGACGATCCTCGGCGATTTCGGCGCCAGCGTGATCAAGCTGGAGCCACCCGGCGGCGATGCCTATCGCGCCCTGTCCACCATGCCGGGCCAGCCGCGCGGCGAGACCGACTACCCCTGGGTGGTGGACAACCGCAACAAGCGCGGCCTGGTGCTGGACCTGAAGCAGCCCGCGGCGCAGGCGGTGCTGCACCGGCTGATCGCCGATACCGATATCTTCGTCACCAACGCCGTGCCGCGGCTGCGCGAGGGCCTTGGCATCCGGCCGGAACAGCTGGCCGCGCTGAACCCGCGGCTGATCTATGCGGCGCTGACGGCCTATGGGGAGACGGGGCCGGAGGCGAGCAAGACCGGCTTCGATTCCACCGCCTTCTGGGCGCGCAGCGGGCTGATGGATCTGGTTCGGGCGGATGCTTCCGCACCGCCGGCGCGGTCCGTCGCCGGGCAGGGCGACCACCCGACGGGCGTCGCACTCTACGGTGCGATCGTCACGGCGCTGTATCGGCGGGAGAAGACGGGGCAGGGCGGCTTCGTCGGCGTGTCGCTGCAGGCGAGCGGGCTATGGTCCAACGCCTTCATGGTGCAGGCGGCGCTGGATGGCGCCACCTTCCTGCCGCGGCCGAAGCGGGAGGACGCGCCGAACCCGCTCGGCAACCTCTACCAGGCCGCCTGCGGGCGGTGGTTTCTGCTGGCGCTGCTGAACGAGGCGCGGCAATGGCCGGCGCTGCTACAGGTCTTTGGCCATCCGTCCTGGGGCGAGGATCCGCGCTTCGCCACGCAGGCCTTGCGGCGGCAGAACGCCAAGGCCCTGGTCGCGCTGCTCGGCGCGGCCTTCGCGACGAAGACCATGGCGGAATGGCGACCCTTGCTGGACGGCGCGGGCCTGACCTTCGATGCCGTGACGACGACGCAGGAGGCCGCGGCCTCCGACCAGCCACGCACGACGGGCGCGATCCGTCGCACCCTCGCGGGCGGCTGGACCGTGGACAGCCCGATGGTCATCGCGGGGGAGGAGAAGGCCCCCGCGGGCCCGCCGCCAGCGCTGGGCGGCGATGCCGAGGCGATCCTGGAGGAGGCGGGGTATTCGGCGGCGGAGATCGGCCAGCTTCGGGAAGCGGGCGTGCTGGGCCCATAGACGACCCGCCAGCACGCCAAGGCGCCGAGTTCATCCCCGGCGTCTTGGCGGGTGCATCACGTCACCCGACGATCCGCCATTGCACCAGCGTGTAGGGCGGATCCGCTCCGTCGTGCGGCTCGAACACCGCCTCGACCTCGGCGCCGATCTCCACCTTGGCATCCGGCGCGCAGATCAGGTTGCCGACCATGCGGACGTTGTCCGCGCCCGGCAGTTCCACCAGCACGATGGTGTAGGGGGTGTGCCCGGTCAGCGCCCCATGCACAGGGTGGTGCGGTCGCTGCCAGGACCAGATGCGGCCCCTCGGCGCCACCTCCGCCCAGCCCAGGTCGAAGCTGTGGCAGTGGTGGCAGATCCACTCGGGGCCCCACTGGTGCTTGCCGCAGCCATTGCACTTCTGGATGACCAGCTTGCCCTGGCGCGTACCCTCCCAATAGGGCTTGGTCAGCGGCTCGACGGCCGGCGCAGGAAGGCCGGCGGGAAGAACGGTGGTACTCACAGCGTGGCCTCCGTGCCGACGACCAGGCTGCTGACGGGCGTTACCATCGGCCCGCCCAGCACGGCGACCACATCGGCGCCGGCGACCTGGTTGATCGCGGTGCCGCGCAACTGCCGCACCGCCTCGTTCACCATCTCGAGCCCGTGCATGTAGCACTCGGCCAGGTTCCCGCCGGAGGTGTTCATCGGCATCCTGCCCGTGCCACCGACCAGCAGGTTCTCCAGCACCAGCTCCTCGTTCGCGGTCTTCGGGTCGACGAAGCCGTGCTCCACCAGGGAGAGCAGCACGCCGCCGGTGAAGTTCTCGTAGGCCTGCACCACGTCGCAGTCCTTCGGCCCGAGCTTGGCCATGTCCCACATGTTGCGCGCCACGGTCTTGAAGTGCGCGCTGGCATAGTCCGGCGCATTGTGCACCGGCGCGTTGGATCGATGATGCCCGCCCTGCGCGGCGCCCAGCAGATAGACCGGCTTGTGCGGCAGGTCCTTGGCGCGATCAGCCGGCACCACCAGCACCGCCCCGGCGCCGTCATTCTCCTGGCAGCAGTCGAAGAGGCGGTGGAAGGGCTCGATGATCCAGCGCGAGGCCTCGTATTTCTCGACGGTGAGGGGGCGCCCCTGCATCACGGCATTCGGATTGCTCTGTGCGTGATGATAGGACGCCATGGCGATCGACCGTAGCGCCTCGTGCCGGATGCCGTTGTCCGTCATGAAGCGGGTGATCTTCATGGCGAAGCGCTGCGCCGGCGACCTCAGGCCATAGGGCGCGAGGAAGGCATCGTCGCCGCCGACCGTCGCGGGCTGGTTGCCGCGGCCGTAGCGCGCGAACTGGCCCTGGGCGAGGGAGCGGAAGGCGATGACGCAGTTCGCCATGCCGGCATGCACCGCGGCGCCGGCATTGGCCACCGCGCCGCAGACGCCGCCACCGCCGCCGCCCCAGAACATGTTGGAAAAGCGCAGCTCCTTGCAGCCCAGCGCGGATGCAAGCCGCACCGCCTCCGACCGGTCGCCGCCATAGCTGGCGAAGCCGTCGACGTCCCGCGGGTCGATGCCGGCATCCTTGCAGGCGGCCAGGATGGCCTGCAGGCACAGCTTGAACTCGGCATCGGGCGACTGCCCGTGCTTGTAGTAGATGGTCTCGCCGACGCCGGCGATCGCCACCTTGCCGCGCAATGTGCGCTCGCTCATGGGCGCCTTGTCCTCCCGATTGGTCTCTGCGGCGAGTGAAGCCGCATCGCCGTACCGGCGCAACCTGCGGGTGCTTGGCGCGGCGATCCACAAAGGATAGCATCGTCTCAGGGAGTGCTAACGCGCGGTCCGCGGCCATGTCTCTGACGATGCGGAACTGACGTGATGCCCATGGACCGCGGCCGCGAAGCCGTGTGCCTGACGCTCGACATGCCGGATCCCGGCGACGCCTCGGCCCTGGCCGCGGCGATCGCTGATGGCCGCGTCTCGCGCGAGGGCCTGCGCGGCGTGCTGGTGAAGACGCCGGGCAACGGTCTGACCAATGACCATTCGCGCACACTGGCGATCCGCAGCATCGAGGCCGCGCTGGGTCCCGGGCCCGGGCCGATGATCCTCGCCTCTGGCGGCACGGAAGGTGTCGCCGTGCCCTGCATGATCCTGCTCGGCGAGAAGCCGGGGCGCAGCCGGTCCAAGGGCATGGCGCTCGGCCTCGGCACCGGGCCCGCGGTGCCCGCGGGTGGCCATGGCGGGATGCCGATGGCGCAGGCCGCGGCGAAGGCACTGGAAGCCGCGATGGCGGCGGCCGGCATCGCTACCATGGCCGATGTCGACCTCGTGCTGCTGAAGGCGCCGCTGCCGACGCCACTCGCCTTCGCTGGCACCGAGGACGCCTATGCGGCACTGAAGGGCCGCACGCGCGGCGCGGCGGCGTTGGGCCTGGCGGCGGGCCTTGGCGAGATTCCCTGGAGCGCGGTGAAGCCGCGGCCCGACCCGGCACTGCATGCCTCGCGCGTACTGGTGGCGGCGGGCACGGATGTCGCTGCGCCGGAAGCGCTGGTGATCGGCCGCGCCGCGGGATGGGGCGACCGCCTGGCCGCGCGCTGCGGCCTGCTGGCGGACATGCTGGACGCGCCGGGGGCCGCCGCACTGCTTGGCCAGGTCGGGCTGACGGCGGCGCCGCAGCTTTCTGCCGCGCACCGGGCGCGCCTGCGTGGCGTCATCGTCAAGGGGGAGATGCCGGCGCTGCTGCGCGGCACGCGCCCGGCCGCGCTGGACGACAGCGACATCCACCCGAACCGGCATTTCCGCGCCGCGCTCTCCGGCATGCTCGGCGGCCTGACCGGCGATGCGCGGATCTTCCTCTCGGGCGGTGCGGAACACCAGGCCCCGCCGGGCGGCGTGCTGCTGGCGGTGATCGCGGAACAGGAGGGAAAGCCATGACCAACGCGCTCGCGCAGGAATTCCAGGAGCGGGGCTTCGTGAAGATCGAGGGCCTCTTCGGTCCCGCAGAGATCGCCGCCCTGCGGCAGAAGACCGCCGAGGTGCTGGACGGCGCCGCCGGCATCCCCGGCGAGACCAAGGTCTTCGACGTGGAGGACAGCCACCGCGCCGACCGCCCCCGCGTGCGCCGCATCAAGAAGCCGCACGAGGTCGACCCGCTCTACTGGTCCCAGGCCTGCTTCGCACCGCTGGTCGAGGCGGTGCAGGCGATCCTCGGTCCCGACCTGCGCCTCCACCACAGCAAGGTGAACCTGAAGAGCGCGAAGTACGGCGCGCCGCTGGAATGGCACCAGGACTGGGCCTTCATCCCGCACACCAACCTCGGCCTCTGCATCGCCGCCGTCATGCTGGACGACGTCGACGAGGAGAACGGGCCGATGCTGGTCATCCCCGGCAGCCACAAGGACGGCCTCTACGACCACCACGACGGGGAGGGCTGGTTCGCCGGCGCGATCGATCCAGGAAAGCTTGCGCTGGACAAGGCCGAGATGCTGACGGGCAAGGCGGGGACCGTGACGCTGCACCATCCGCTGCTCGCGCATGGCAGCGCGCTGAACCGCAGCGGCCGCGATCGCTGGCTGCTGTTCTACGAATACGCGCGCGCGGATGCCTGGCCGCTGATCTACGGCGTGGAATGGGGCGAGTTCTCGGGCCGCCTCGTTGCCGGCAAGCCCAGCCCGACCATGCGTCTCGAGTCCGCGCCGCTGAAGATGCCGCATCCGGTGCGCAGCGCGGGGTCGATCTACAACAACCAGCGCGACCTGAAGTCCCGCTTCTTTGAGACCTACGAGGAAGCCGAGGCATGATCGCCTCCCGCAACGGCCTGCTGGTCGCGGCCATGGGCATCGCGCTCGGCGCCGCGGCGCTGGCGCTGATCCCGGCGCAGGTTCCGGGGGAGAGCGTCGCCGCGATCGGCGACATGCGCTCGCCCGCTTTCTTCCCCGTGCTGGCGGCGCTGCTCTGCCTCGCCGCCGGCCTCGCGTTGGTGCCGGCGGCCTTCCGACCGCAGGAGGTGGAGGCCGCACCACCGCATCCACGCCGTGGGGTGCTGCTCGCCTTCCTGATCGGCGGCGGCGCGGTGCTGACGCCGGTGCTGGGCGGGTTGCTGGTGATCTTCCTGCTGATGCTGGCAGTAGGCTGGGTGCTGGGCGACCGCAGGCCGGTTCGCATGCTGCTGCTGGCGGCGGTTTCGGTCGGCGTGGTGCATGTGCTGTTCGAGCGCACGCTGAAGGTGCTGCTGCCGCCGGGTATCCTATTCTGATGTTCGGCCATCTCTGGGACGGGCTGGTGCTGATGCTGAACTGGGGCAGCCTGCTGGCTGTCCTCATCGGCCTCGTCGCGGGGATCATCGTGGGCGCGCTGCCGGGCCTGACGGCCACCATGGCGGTGGCGATCCTGGCGCCCTTCACCTTCTTCATGCGGCCGGAGATCGGCATTCCCTTCCTGCTGGCGATCTTCAAGTCGGCGGTCTGGGCCGGGTCGATCAGCGCCATCACCATCGCGACGCCCGGCACCGCGGCGGCGGCGGCCGTGACGCTGGACGGGCACGCGCTGGCACGGCAGGGGCAGACGCGGCGGGCGCTGGAGATGTCGCTCTACGCCTCCGTCACCGGCGACATGCTGGCGACGCTTGGGCTGATCGCAGCGGCGACCTGGCTTGCCTCCGTCGCGTTGCGCTTCGCGCCGCCGGAATTCGTGGTGCTCTACATCCTGGCGCTGCTAACCATCGCCGCCGTCGCTGGGCGGAGCTTCGCCAAGGCGATGCTGGCCACGGGGGCCGGGTTCCTGGTCGCCATGGTTGGACTCGATCCGATGAGCGGGCAGAGCCGCTTCACCTTCGGCAGCTACGAACTGGCGGGCGGAATCGCCTTCATCCCGCTGCTGATCGGTCTCTTCGCCATCGGCGAGGTGCTGGCGAGCAGCGAGAAGGCGGCGCAGCGCCAGGCAACTGCGATCGCGGCGCAGAAGGGCGAGCCGCGCCTCAGCTTGCGCGAATACCTCGCCAATGCGCCGACCATGCTGCGCAGCACCGGCATCGGCTTCTTCATCGGCATCCTGCCCGGCATCGGCGCGGAGATCGCCTGCTGGCTCGCCTATGGGCTGGGGCGGCGCTTCGCCAGGGACCCCAAGACCTATGGCAAGGGCAACATCCAGGGCGTCGCCGCGGCCGAGAGCGGGGCCAATGCCGCCTGCCCCGGCGACCTGATCCCGATGATGGTCTTCGGCATCCCGGGCGACACCGTCACCGCCGTGCTTCTCGGCGCATTCATGGCGCAGGGGCTCACCCCGGGGCCGATGCTGTTCGAGAAGCACGCGGTGCTGGTCTATGGCCTGTTCGCCATGCTGCTGGTGTCGAACGTGATGCTGCTGGCCGTCGGGCTGGCGGCGATCCGCTTCGCCCGCGGCATCACCGCGATCCCGAACGCCGTCCTGCACCCGATCGTCATCGCCTGCGCCTTCGCCGGCAGCTTCGCGGTGAACTCCTCGGCCTTCGACCTGATCGTCACGGCGGCGGGCGGCGTGCTGGGCTGGCTGATGCGTCGCGCCGACGTCGGCGCCCAGACCGAGGCTGCAGAAGACACCTGGATGGAAACCTACGGGCACCCTGACGGGGTCTCCTCCGTGC
>JAIYAI010000516.1 GCA_027489135.1 Acetobacteraceae bacterium | reverse complement strand
TCGAGGACGGAAGCGCAACCGCCGGAAAGCCGCCCCCAGGACACCTGCCCGCCCCCGTGCTAGCGCCCGCGTGATGGGCGGCAGCACCGATTCGGCGCGGCAGGCGCGCGGCACCCCGATGCGCGGGCGCGACATCGTCACCGCCTCGCTCTTCCTCTGCTTCCTCGGCATGGTCGCGCTCTGCATCGGCCTCGCCCGGAGCGGCGCCTGGTTCGTCGGCCCCGACGGCGCGCCGACCTCGGCCGACTTCCTGGTGTTCTGGGTCACCGGCGGGCTGATCCTCGGCGGCGAGCCGCTGCTGCCCTACGACCAGGCGCGGCTGACCGCGCTCTGCCGTGCGCTGATCGGCCCCGACTCGGATGCGCTGATCGCCTGGTTCTACCCGCCACACGGGCTCTTCGTCGTCGCCCCGCTCGGCCTGCTGCCGCTGATCCCGGCCTGGATCGCCTGGGTCGCCGTCACGCTCTCGGCCCTCGCCTGGAGCCTCTGGGCCATTGTCGGGCGGCTCGGCGTGGCGCTCGCCCTCGGCCTGCCGGCGACCCTCGCCTGCGTCATGGTCGGGCAGAACGGCTTCGTCACCGCCGCCTTGGTGGCAGGCACGCTGGTGCTGCTGGACCGCCGGCCCTGGGTGGCGGGCGTGCTGCTCGGCCTGCTGACCTACAAGCCGCATTTCGGGCCGCTCTTCCCGCTGGTGCTGCTGGCGACGGGGCGCTGGACGCCGGCGCTGGTGGCCGGGGTGACAGCGTTGGCGCTGGCCGGCGCAGCGGAGATCGTCTTCGGCCCCGGCGCCTGGGCCGCCTTCCTGCAGGGCGCGCAGGAGCAGACGCTGGCGATGGTTGGCGCCGGCGCCTGGGACTGGCGCAAGATGCAGTCCGCCTACGGGATGGTGCATGCGCTGGGCGGTCCGCGCTGGCTGGCGCTGCTGCTGCAGGCGGCGCTGGCACTGACCGTCGCCTGGCTTGTGCTGCGTATCTGGCGCCGACCCGCGACGGCTGCGGTGCGGGCGGCGGCGCTGGCCGCGGGCGCGATGCTCGTGCCGCCCTATGTCTTCATCTACGACGCGCCGGTGACGACGGTCGCCATCGCCTTCCTGCTGCGCGACGCGATGGACCGAGGCTTCCTGCGCGGCGAGAAATGGGCGCTGATCCTGGTCGCGGCGGCGCCGGTGGTGCAGTTCCTGTCGCTGTTCATGGCGCTGCCGGTGGCGGCGGCGCTGTTGCTCGGCCTGGCCGTGCGCCGAGCCGAGCGGGGCTGATCGCGCGGGCCAGACCATGATCCGCGCGCACCGAGGCACGGATCATGGTCCAAGCCTTTGTCTTGTCGCGTGATTCATCCTCCGGCGATCACGCCCTAGGCGATCCGCCGCGGCGTGCCGCCGCGCTCCCAGGCGCGACGCGGCCCGATGTCGACATGCACGAAGCCCGGGTAATTCCCGACGCCCATGAAGTTGTAGATGCGGGAGAAGGCTGCGGCGCTCTCCCAGACCTGGCCGATCGGCACGTCGCGCAGGGCGATGTCGGCCGCCTGGCCCTCCATGTGCCGGCTGTTGAAGGCGGCGCCCTCGAGCGACGCGTTGGTGCGCGGCGTGCGGTAGCCCGACATCAGCACCAGCGGCTTCTCGTGCCGCCACCCTGCCTGGATCAGCCAGAGCACGTCGAGCAACAGCACCGGCATCGGGCCCGGCGCATTCTCCCGCAGGTCGCGGAACAGGTGCTGCATGCGCTGGACCACGCGCCAGTCGATCCAGCCGTCGGACTTGATGTAGGTGCCATGGACTTCCTCTCCGGCCTGGTTGCGGATCCAGAGGAAGCGGGCGCGGTCGCCGACGCGCTGGGCCTGGGCCGGCAGGATGGCGCCTGAGGCGGCCGCGGCGGCCACCCCCAGCACGAGCCGTCGGGACGCAAGGCGTATCATGTCGGCAGCATAGCACATCCAGGACGCGAGCCTAACTGGGTCCCTGCTACCGAAGGGTTGCCGATCCGCGATCCCGCCCCGTCGCCGCTCAGTCGACGGTCGCGCCGGACGCCAGCACGACGGGCTTCCACACCGCCGCCTCCTCCCGCACGAAGCGCTGCGCGTCGTCGAGGAAGAGGCGACCCGGCGCCGTCGCGGTGTCAGCGTAGCGCCGCCGCACCGTCTCCGCCGCCAGCGCCGCCTGCGCGGCGGCGGCCAGGCGTTCCTGGATCGGCCGCGGCGTGCCGGCCGGCGCCGCGAGCCCGGCCCAGCCATCCACGACGAGATCCGGGTAGCCGCGCTCGCGGAAGGTCGGGATGGGCTCGAAATCCGGGATGCGATCGGGATAGCTGTGCGCCAGCGCCCGTTGCCCGCCAGAGCGGATGTTCGCGCTCGCCGCCGTCAGGCTGTCGATGGCCGAGGGGATGATGCCGGCAGTGAGGTCGGTCGAGGCCTGGGCGCCGCCGCGATAGGGCACATGGGTCAACTCGATACCCGCCGCCGCGCAGAAGCGCAGCCCGACCAGGTGCGGCATGGATCCGACACCGCTGCTGCCGTAGGCGATGCGCCCCGGCTCCGCCTTCGCCGCTGCGACGAACTCTTCCAGCGTCTGCCAGGGCCGGCGCGGATTGACCAGCAGCAGGTAGGGCGTGCCCATCAGCATGGCGATGTGGGCGAAGTCGCGGTCCGCGTCCCAGGTGATCCTGTCGCGGTAGAGCACCTGCCCCACGGCCAGCGCGCTGATGACGGAGATCAGCAGCGTGTAGCCATCCGGCGC
>JAIYAI010000258.1 GCA_027489135.1 Acetobacteraceae bacterium | reverse complement strand
CAGCAGGATCCGCACCATCCTGAAGGACGGATGCACCGGCGCGCGGATCCCCTTTCCGCTCGAGAATGTCGTGACGCCGTTGCCGAAGGACGTGCGGAAACCGAAGGTGCGCCTCACGCCGGATGCGGACGCGCTGGGCCGTGTGTTCCGCGCTGGCCTCGAGACCGGCTCCCTGGTCGAGGCGATGATGCCGCTCCTCGGGTATCTCACCGGGCGCAGGATCGGGCTCCTCGCGTATCTTCAGCGCGAGGACATCCACCGGTATCACGGCTCCTGGGTGATCAAGCCGCGCGATACGGTCGTCAAGGACGGACAGGTGGAACGCGTGCCGATCAAGACGTCGGAAAGCCGCGAGCCGTTCGTCCTGCACGACTTCCTCGACGAGATCGGTTTCATCGCCTGGGCGCAGCGCGCGACCGGCTTTCTCTTCGAGTCACTCCACGCCGCGCTCGACCCGGCCGACACCGCCTCGAAGCGCATGGCGCGCCTCTTCCGGAACGCCGGCGTGGATCCGGAGGTCTTCAAGATGTTCCACGGCCTTCGCCACGCCCACATCGACCGGGGCCGCGAACTGAAACTCGAACCCCGCATCGCGCGCAAGCAGGTCGGGCACGAGACCAGCGACGTGCACGAGGGCTACGGGACGCAGGGCATGAACCGGACCGAGACACGGACGGTGGCAAGCATCCCTCTCCTGGAGGATCTCGACCTCTCGATGTTCCACGGCCTGGATTTCGAGGCGCTGGCGGCAGTCCGACCCAAACGTGGACGCCCGCGGAAGCATGGCTGAGCCGTCGCGTCCGCCGCGGCAGGGGCCTGGCGCTGGCCCGTCTCCACGGCAGATGCCCCTGGGCCGTCCCAGAGACCCGAACGCACTCGGGACGCGGCTCTCCACGGGACCGTCGGTCGACGACATGCCAGGATGAATTCCTGGGCTCACGGAAATTCGTTGACATCCGCCGATGCCAGGAGTATTTCCTGGCTACCAAGAGAACCGCGGAGCTCAGGCTATGCATATCGTTCCTGAACAGAGCGGCCCCGCCCGGCAGGCGATCGCACGGCCTCTCCCGGTCCCGCCGCTGCCGTGGCGGCGCGGGCGAGTCGTGATGCCGCGGCTGCACCTCGCCAGTGCCCGGGATGCCGGTCCCGCCGCTCCGCTGATCAGTTACGCGGCGGAGTGGCCCGCCAGTCAGCTTTGGGCCCATACGGACGAAGCGGCTTTCCTCGGCAGGATCGCGGAGGTCGTGGACCTGGTCGCGACCCGGATCGCGGCCCTGCCGCCGCGCCTTGCCGCTGGACCGCTGGGTTGCGCGACGGCCCACAATGTCGCCGAGTTCCGCGCCCTGGGGCAGGCAGACCGCGCTTGGCGGCTCGCCGCGCGCCTGATCCTCCGGGCGGACGAGGACGCCCAGCCCGGGTGCCAGGCAACGCTCGACCTCTCGGTCTCGGCCTATCTGCTCGCCGTGCACGAGGGCGGCTGCGTCCTCGCCGCCCTGGAAGGCGCCGCGGTGATCGACCGGCTGCTCGCCGCTTTCGAGACGATGCCCCCGCGCTATCCGGGTCTCCGCCTGCGGGGGGAGGCGCTCACGGCCCACCTCCGCCGTCGCCGCTCCGCGCTGCTCGAGCGGGCCGTCGCCGGCGCCGACACGGCGCCGGGCTCCAAGGCGTCGAGCGGCGCGCTGATGTCCCGCGCACCGTGGTTGTCCCGCCCTCGGGACTGACTGCGGCCAAGAGATGCCGCGGCATGCGACGGACCTCGCCCGGGGGGGCGCCAGGAACTCGGCATGACGCGGCGCAGCACCCCGCGGACCCGCACGGAGGCGTCGGTCCGCGGGGTGCGCATCCTCAAGCGTAGGGTCGCCGCGGCCTCAGCCCGGTGTCGGCTGATCGGCGATGACGGCTCCGATCCGCACGACGCCCTCGCCGCCCGCAGGCGACCATAGGAAGACGATGCCATGCTGCTCGAGCGCCCCTCGCATCGCGCGCAGATTCTGCCGCATCGGCGTCCGCGCGCCCCGCTCGAAATCCCCGACGGTCGCCCGGCCTACCCCGGCGATGGCCGCGAGCTCGTCCTGCGACCAGTCCACCAGAGCTCTGGCGGCGCGGAATTGGGCGATCGACGGGGGCCGGTCGGGATCGGAGGTCCAGTCGGGAATGGTGGTCGTCATCATCGATCAGCTTGCTCAGGCAATTCAGCTGACATGAGCTGTCCTGGCGTGACGGTGTCAAGCCGGGCCCCACACCACGGATGCAGCCTGGCCACCCCGGGCGTCCGCACCTGGAGGTCCGATGCGTGATCCGGGAAGCCCGACTGATCGCACGGGTTCGGTGGCCCCATGACCCATGACCCGGGCCACCTGCCCCCGCTCCGGCCCGCAGAGGCGCACATGGAACCTTGGCTGATCGTCGGCGACGGCAAGGAGCGGTCGCTGTTCGGTTATGCGGTCTGGCACCCCGTCACCGGTGGGAAAGCCTGGACCCTCAGCACGCCGGTGCAATCCCTCGATGAAACAGGGGGCCTGGCGCGGACACGCTCGGGCCAGCGGTACCGGCTCGGTCGGCAGATCACCTGGGCAACCCTGCCGACCGAGGAAGCCCGGGTGGCCTACGCGCTCCTCGTCGGACCGCTGATCGGGGCCCGCGACGGGGAACTCGTGGGCCAGATCGACCGCGACCTCGCGGCGCGCTGGCTCGGCACCTGCAAGGCCGCTCGCCACCTCGGTCTCGAGGCCCCGCGGCACGACGCGTCGGCTGTCCGCACATTCGAGGACACCCATGGCGATCGGTATGCTGAGCTTGTGCGCCGCAGGAGCGGGGCATGACGCGTCGCCGCCGACGGCTGGGGGCCGAGGCGGTTGGCGCCCCCGCACGCCCGGACACGACCGCGAGCCCGATACGCTCTACATCGACGCCTCCGGCCGATCCCATCGCGCCGGGGATACCGATCCCGACCCCTGGCGAGCTGATCGCCTGGCGCGCAGCCCTCCGCGTTGATCTGCCGGACTACGTCGGCGAGCAGATCCGCGAGGCATGTCATCGCATGCGGTGCACCCAGGTCGCGCTGGTTCTCCGGCTCCTCCGGCAGTTCAGGGATGTCCGTGGGCGGCCGGTGTTCTGCATCCGCGACGAGGATCTGGTGCCGGATCGCCGCAAGCGTCGGACATAGGACGTCCCCATTCTGCGCGACGGGTTGTCCCCGGCCTACTGCCGTGGAGCCCTGGCTCAGTGCGGCATGCGGTGCGCCGATCCCTGAACTGGGTCCCGGGCAGGACGTGACCTCTCCATCAGCCTGAAGCCCGTCAACGGATCAGCGCACCAAGCACCAGATCGTGGATAACTCGGCCCGATCGGGGCGGCCAAAATCGTTCACGCCGTGTCCAGGAATTCCCGGCGCTCCAGGACGCCCCGCGAACCCGATGCATTCACGTCAACGAATTTTCGCATCGGTTTCCTCCCCCCGTTACTCCCCATCTTTGAATGACGTTACTCCGACCCGTGAAACGGATTTCGGCAGATGCCGATCGGGCCGGGAATCTGGCTTCGGAGAGGGGCGAAGTGGGGGCGATTTGGGGGTGTTTCACCAGTGAAGTGCCGGGGAATGACCCCCGTTCTGCCCCCGGATTGCCAGTGACATGCCAGCATTTGCGGTGTCGGACCGCTGGCATGGATCCGTGGATCAGGTTTCGGGCGCCGGGTAACGCCAGTCGGAGGCCGTGAAACAAAAAACGCGAAACACGAAACGGCCTTGAGCAACCCAGAAACGCTGTTCGCAGCAGCCCATGTCGAAGAGAGGCAGTCCCTGCGCCGCGCAATCGCGCAGTCGGTTTCACGCGGCGCCAAGACGAAATTCAGCGACTTCCTCGTGCGGCGCGATGCCGCGAACACGCCGAACGGCGTCCGGCGGCACTTCTCCGAGCGAGAGAGGAGTTGCTGCGGCCAACCCCGGAGCGGTCAGTCGCGCTGCGCCTGTCTAGGCCTGGACGGTCGCCGCGGCGCCGCAGCCCTTGGACACCAAGCCCGCACTCCGCGATGTCAGCGCCATGCGTGCCCGCCCGCCCGCCGAGGCGCCTGGCAGCAGCGAGACGTCGGCCGCGATTGGCAGCAGCGCATCGAGATCGACGCCGGTTGCCACGCCCATGCGCTCGAACATCCAGACCACGTCCTCGGTCGCCACGTTGCCCGTGGCCCCCGGCGCGAAGGGGCACCCGCCAAGCCCGCCAGCTGCCGCATCGAAGATCCGGATGCCCGCCTGGTAGGCCGCATAGGTCGACGCCAGGCCGAGCCCATAGGTGTCATGCGCGTGATAGGCCCAGGCCGCGACGTCCGGGCAGCAGGCTGCGGCGGCCGAGGCAAGCTGCGCGACGTGATCGGGCGTCGCGCGACCCGTGGTGTCGCAGAGGCAGATCTCAACATCCTGCCGAAGCGCCGCGAGCCGGCTGATCAGGTCGAGCACCGGCTGCACCGGCATCCGCCCATCGAACGGGCAGTCGAGGGCAGTCGCGAGGTTGATCCGCACCTCGATGTCGGCAGGCAGCGCGTCGAGCATCCGCGCATAGTCGTCGGCGGAGGCCGCGACGGATCGGCGGACGTTACTCTGGTTATGCGCCTCCGACGCCGAGAGCACGTAGACCAGGAAGCGGGCGCCCGCCGCCACCGCCTCCTTCGCGCGCTTGGCGGTGGGCACCAGCACCTGCGGTCGAAGTCCCGGGATCGCTGCCGCTGCTTCCACCAGTGCGGCGGCATCGCGTAGCTGCGGGATGGCAGCGGCACTGACGAAGGAGCCGATCTCGATGCGCCCAAGCCCGGCGGCGGCCAAGCGCCGGACGGTGGCGATCTTGGTCTCGGTCGGGATCCACGGCCCGATCGGCTGGAAGCCGTCGCGCGGCGCGACCTCGACGATCTCGACGGTGGCGGTCATCAGCAGACTCCCTCTTCGCGCAGTGCGGCGATCTCGGCCGCGTCCAGCCCCAGTTCCCCGAACACCGCATCATTGTGCGCGCCGACCGGCGGCCCGGCCCAGCGGATCGCGCCGGGATCCTCCGGCAGCATTGGCACGATCCCCGGATGCAGCATCGGGCCGAGCTGCGCATCCTCGACCTCGCGTACCATGCCGCGATGGCGGAACTGCGGGTCGGCGGCACAATCGGCGACCGTATAGGCCCGCGTCACCGGCACGTCGGCAGCTTCCAGCAGCGCCTCCAGCGCGGCGCCGTCATGCTGCGCCGTCCAGAGCCCGATCTCGGCATCGAGGGCGACCACGTTGGCGCAGCGCGCCTGGTTGCCCTGGAAGCGCGGATCCTCGGCCAGCTCCGGCCGGCTCATCACCGCCGCGAGCTTCCTGAATAGCGGATCGCTATTCGCCGCGATCAGCACCCAGACGCCGTCGCGCGCGCGATAGGCGTTGGTGGGGGCGGCCGTCGCGATGCCGCCTCCCGTCGGCTGCTTGATCTTCCCGAGCGCGCCGTATTCCGGCAGCGCGCCCTCCAGCAGCGAGAAGATGCTCTCGGTCAGCGCGACGTCGAGGCTGCGGCCGCGCCCGTCGCCGCGCTTCTGCGCGTCGCGCTTCCACAGCGCCGCCATGATGCCGAAGGCCGCGTAGATGCCGGCGACGCTGTCGCCGATGCTGATGCCGACCCTGACCGGCGGCAGGTCGGTGGTGCCCGGCGGATGGTTGGTCAGGTGCCGGAGGCCGCCCACTGCCTCGCCGATCACGCCGAAGGCGGCGCGGTCGCGCTGCGGCCCGTCCTGGCCGTAGCCGCTGATTCGCGCGATCACGAGGCCAGGGTTCGCCGCCCGCAGCGCCGCCTCAGTCAGCCCCATGCGGTCAAGCTGGCCAGGGCGGAAATTCTCGACCAGTGCGTCACAGCCGGCCGCCAGCTTCAGGACGATCTCGCGCGCCTTCGGCTTCTTGAGATCCAGCGTGATGCAACGCTTGTTGCGGGCATGCACGCTCCACCAGGCCGACTGGCCCTTGTGCCGCGCCCCCCATTGCCGCACCGGGTCGCC
Organism: Acetobacteraceae bacterium; assembly: GCA_027489135.1. Classification (GTDB taxonomy): domain Bacteria; phylum Pseudomonadota; class Alphaproteobacteria; order Acetobacterales; family Acetobacteraceae; genus JAIEOP01. The sequence continues at coordinate 574 of JAIYAI010000258.1, read as the reverse complement.
GGCGCCCGGCGGCTCCACCTTGATCACCGCGGCGCCGAGGTCGCCCAGCAGCCGCGTGCAGAAGGGCGCGGCGACGAAGTGCCCGAGCTCGAGCACCCGCAGCCCGGCGAGCGGGCCGCCGCCGACGGGGATATCCGCGTCAGACATATTCCGAGACCTCCACCAGATTGCCGTCGGGATCGCGCAGGTAGATCGAGCGGATCGGGCCGGTCGCGCCGGTGCGCGGCGAGATGCCGAGCTCGATCTCGAAGCCCTCGCGCCGCAGATGCGCCGTGACGTCGGCGAGCGGGCGGTCGGCGATGAAGCAGAGATCGGCGCTGCCCCGCGCCGGCACCGCGGCACGCGGCAGGATCGGCGCGCCGTTCGCCTCGTGCAGGTTGATCTTCTGCCGCCCGAAGAGCAGCGCGTGGCGGCCCTCGCCGAAGGTCTCGGCGCGCATGCCGAGGCCGCGGACGTAGAAGTCGCGCGTGCGGGCGAGGTCGCCGACGGTGAGGACGAGATGGTCGAGCCGGTCGATCATGGCCATCTCCTCAATCGGCGGTGATGCGGCCGACGCGCACGACCTCAGCCCATT
>JAIYAI010000225.1 GCA_027489135.1 Acetobacteraceae bacterium | reverse complement strand
CTGCCGGACAGCCCGTTCCGCGACGTGCGGGTGCGCCAGGCAATCAACCTCGGCATCGACCGCGAGGGGCTGGTCGCGCTGTTGGGTGGCACGGCCATGGCCTCGGTCGGCATGGTGCCGAAGAACGATCCCTGGTTCGGCAATCCGTCCTTCACGCTGCGGCACGACCCGCGGGAGGCGCGGCGGCTGCTGCAGGCTGCCGGCTACGGTCCGCGCAACCCGTGCAACGCGACCGTGCTGATCTCCACCAGCGGGTCGGGGCAGATGCAGCCGCTGCCGATGAACGAGGCGATCAAGCAGGGGCTGTCGGAAGTCGGCTTCAACATCCGCTTCGAGGTGCTGGAGTGGGAGACGCTGCGCGGTCGCCGCCGCAGCGGCGCCAAGGCACCGGAGAACCGCGGCATGCACGCGCTGAACAACAGCCTGGGCAGCGCCGAGCCGTCGAGCCTGATCGACGCCGTCTGGTCGCAGCGCAACCCACCCGTGGGGCTGAACTGGGGCTGGTTCAGCGACCCTAAGATGGACGACATCGCCGCCCGCGCGGAGGTGGAGTTCGACCCGGAGAAGCAGGACACCCTGCTGGCCGAGCTGCACAACGGCTTCGTCGACAATGCGCTCTGGGCCTTCATCGTGCATGATCTCAACCCGCGCGCACTCAGCCCGCGCCTGAAGGGCTTCGTGCAGGCGCAGAGCTGGCAACAGGACCTCGTCACCGTGGATTTCCGCTGATGTGTAGGCACCAAGCCGAGGATCTTGCCTGATGCAACCCTACGCTCTCTCGGCGGCCGAGGCCGCCGCCGCGATCCGCGACCGCCAGCTTTCCGCCGAGGAACTCGTCCGCTCCTGCCTGTCGCGCATCGCCGCGCGCGACGGGCAGGTGAAGGCCTGGCTCTTCCTCGACCCCGAGATGGCGATCCGCAAGGCGCGGGAGGCCGACAAGAAGCAGGCCGCCGGCGCGCCGCTCGGCCCGCTGCACGGGCTGCCCTTCGGCGTGAAGGACGTGATCGACACGGCCGACATGCCGACCACCCAGAACTCGCCGATCTACCCGACGACGCAGGTGGGCCGCGACGCCGCCTGCGTCGGCATCGTGCGGCATTCCGGCGCGCTGATCATGGGCAAGACGGATACGGTGGAATTCGCCTCAGGCGGGCGGAAGGCGCTGACGACCAACCCCTTCAACCCGAAGCACACGCCGGGCGGCTCCTCCTCCGGCTCCGGCGCGGCGGTCGGGGATTTCCAGGTGCCGCTGGCCTTCGGCACGCAGACCGGCGGCAGCCATATCCGGCCGGCGTCGTTCAACAACATGTACGGCCTCAAGCCGACCTGGTCGCTGGCCAGCCGCGAGGGGCTGCGGATGTCCTCCATCACCCTGGATACGGTCGGATGGTACGGGCGCAGCGTGGCCGACCTGGTGCTGGTGGCGGAGGCCTTCCGCATCCCGGGCCTGGCGCAGCGCGGCACGGCCAGCGTGAAGGGGCTGAAGGTCGGGCTCTGCCGCAGCCCGGTCTGGGACCGGATCGAGCCCGGCGGCGTCGCGGCGCTGGAGGCGGCGGGGAAGCGCCTGGAAACCGCCGGCGCGATCGTCGAGCCCCTGGAGCTGCCGCCGGCTTTCAACGGCCTGGCTGCCGCACGCGACCTGATCGGCGCGCATGAGGGCAGCGCGGCGTTCCTGCCGGAATACCTGTCTTCGTATGGGATCCTGGCCGACGATATCCGCAAGCGCGTGGAACTGCGCGAAAGCTACGATTCCGCGGGCCTGCTCGCGGCCTATGCGCTGGCCGATTCCTGCCGCCCCGTCTTCGACGCGCTGTTCGGACCGAAGCTGGACGTGGTGCTCACCCCGGCCTCCCCCGGCGAGGCGCCGGAGGGGCTGCACACCACGGGCGATGCCATCTTCAACGGCATCTGGACTCTGCTGCACGTGCCCTGCGTGGGCATCCCCTGCGTCCGGGGACCGAAGGGTCTGCCCGTGGGCATCCAGCTCGTCGGGCCGCGGCTGTCGGATGCGAAGCTGCTCGCCATCGCCGAGGCCTGCGCCCCGGTCATCGACGCGGAGCCCGACTGGGCCCGCAAGACGCTGCTTGGTTGAGGGAGGAACCCCATGAACGACGCACCGACCCCTGCGGAGCTCGAGGTGCTGGCGAAGCAGGCCGGCCTCGACAAGTTGCCCGCGGAATACAAGGCGGAGCTTCTCTCCGCCTATACGCACCTGACGGCGATGCTGGCGCGGCTGCCGCATGCGCGGCCCTACGCCGATGAGCCGGCGCATGTCTTCGTGCCGACGACCTTTGCGCGGGAGGGCTGAGGCATGGCCGAATTCCTGACCCTGGCCGAGGCCGGCCGGCGCATCGCCAGCCGTGACCTCTCGCCGGTCGAGTTGCTGCAGGATTGCCTCGCCCGCGTCGACGCGGTGGACGACAAGCTGAACAGCTTCGTCACCCTGACGCGGGAGCGCGCGCTGTCGGAAGCGAAGGCGGCCGAGGCCGAGATCATGGCCGGTCGCTACCGCGGGCCCATGCACGGCATCCCCTACAACCTGAAGGACATTTTCGAGACCAAGGGCATCCGCACCACGGCCCAGTCGAAGCAGCTTGCCGACTACGTCCCCGCCGCCGATTGCGACGCGCAGGAAAAGCTCGCCGCCGCCGGTGGCGTGCTGCTGGGCAAGTCCGCGACCTGGGAATTCGCGCATGGCGGGCCGTCCTGGGACGTGCTCTTCCCGCCCTGTCGCAATCCCTGGGACCTGAACAAGGACCCGGCCGGCTCCTCCTCCGGCTCCGGCGCCTCGGTCGCCGCGGGCATGGTGCTTGCGACGATGGGCAGCGACACCGGCGGCTCGATCCGCGGGCCGGCGGCGGCGAACGGCATCGCCGGCCTGAAACCCACCTATGGCCGGGTCAGCCGGCGCGGCGTGCTGCCCAACTGCTTCAGCCACGACCATGCCGGGCCGTTGGCCTGGACGGTGGAGGACGTGGCGATCCTGATGAACCTGGTCGCGGGTTTCGACCCGAAGGATCCGGCCTGCGCGGATGTGCCGGTCCCGGACTACACCGCGGCGCTGACCGGCGAGGTGAAGGGCCTCGTCATCGGCGTGCCCTATGGCTGGCTGGAGAACGACCACCCGCCCTCGGCGCCGACGCGCGCGGCGCTCGATGCGGCGCTCGATGTGTTCAAGGGCCTCGGCGCCACGATCCGGCCCGTCGCGCTGCCGCCGCTGCAGGACTACGAGGACTGCAAGAAGATCATCGCCATCGCGGAGCTCTTCTCGATCCACGCGAAGCAGCTGCGGGAGACGCCGGAATTGTTCGGCGCGAGCCTGCGCTGGCGCATCATCGCGGGCGGTTTGCTGCGGGCGGAAAGCTACGTCCAGGCCATGCGCCAGCGCAACGTGCTCGCCGCGGCGATGCAGGCGGCCATGCGTGACGTGGATGTGATGATGCTGCCGAGCGGCGAGCCGGCGAAGGAACTGAAGCCCCAGCCGCCGGAGAGCCTGTTCACCAAGCGCAGCTACACCACCGCCTTCAACGTCGGCGGCAATCCGGCGCTGTCGCTGTGCATGGGATTCGACGAGACGGGCATGCCCTTCTCGCTGCAGATCGTCGGCAAGCTGTTCGACGAGGCGACGGTGCTGCGCGCCGGTGATGCGTATGAACGCGCGACAACCTGGCGCGCGAAGCGGCCCGCGCTGGTGGCGTGATCTGGACTGCGGCGGGGCTCAACCCCGCCGCGAGCACATGGGTCGCGCGCTTCACGCCCTCGGGCGCAAGCGCCGTGCGACGATCGCGCTCCGGCTCAGAAGAGGCCGTGCCCGGGTCCCGGGCGTAGCTGCTTCTCGCGCACCACGCGCTCATGCCCGTCGACCGTGCTCCGCACCCCGTAGGTGCGGTCGAGGTCGTCGCCCGGCATGGTGCGGGTCACGGTATAGGCACCACGCGGCACATTGCCGTCGGCCAGCGTGGGCAGGAACTCGACCGTCTGCCCGATCGCGAACTTATGCGGAGCCATGCTGCGCACATCCTTCCGGGAGGGCTTGGCGCTGCCTGGCCCGAAGGAGGACCGCGGCGCCATGCCGGGGGGAGCCTGGCTTGCCCGGGGCATCGGGGTAAACCGAAGCCCCGCCCTGTCGCGCGTCATTCAGGCGCGCTGCAGGTTCGCGGCGGAGGACTTGCCGCGGTCACCCATCTGCACGTCGAAGCGCAGCTTGTCGCCTTCCTGCAGGGTGCTCATGCCGGCGCGGGTCACTTCCGACATGTGGACGAAGACGTCCTGCGTGCCGTTGTCGGGCTGGATGAAGCCGTAGCCCTTGGTCGAATTGAACCACTTCACGGTACCGGTGGACATGGGACTGCTCCGAAGTCTCGGGATATCTCGGCGTGAGGATCACGCCGGATCGCAACGTTCAAAGGGAGCGGGCAAGCGACGAGAGCTCCCGAGGGAACGCAGCGAACGAGACCGGACCTGTACGGCACGAGATACACCTATGGACCCTTGTGCTGGCAATAGCCACCTTATTCGACGATGCGCGAACACCTGCGCGCGATGGGAAGACGTCTCGCATGCCGAAGCCGCCCGCCCGCCAGCATCCGCACGAGTACTCGCGCGCCGAGCGACGCGCCGATGCGACGCTGCACATCCTCGGCCTCGCCGCCGCGCTGCCGGCCTGTGTGGCGCTGCTGCTGGTGGCGCCCTGGCCGCCGGATGCGGCACGCGCGTTCGCGCTGCTCGCCTATGCTGCCGGGCTGATCGGCATGCTCACCTGCAGCTTCCTCTACAACGCCAGCAGCGATCCGAACCGGCGCGCGCTGCTGCGACGCTTCGACCATGCGGCGATCTTCGCGATGATCGCCGGCACCTACACGCCGGTCACGCTGCTCGCCGTGGGCGGTGCCGCGGGGCATGCGGTGCTGGCGGTGGTCTGGGCCGGCGCGATCGGCGGCATGGCGCTGAAGCTTGCCGCGCCGGCGCGGTTCGAGAGGCTGTCCCTTGCCGCCTATCTCGCGCTCGGCTGGGCCGGCGCCGTCATCGCGCCGCGCCTGTTCGAGACGATGACGGGGCAGACGCTGCTGCTGCTGCTCGCGGGCGGGGTGCTCTACACCGCGGGCGTGGCCGCGCATCTCTGGACGCGGCTGCGCTTCCACACCGTGGTCTGGCATGGCTGCGTGATCGCGGCTGCGGGCTGCCACTATGTCGTGGTCCTCGACGTCATGCGGGCCTAGCTGGCTGGGACTGACGTGGAACTCGAGGTCACCAACGCCGGAGGGGCCACGATCAACAACAGGGTCCGTGCGGTCACCACCAACATCCGCGCCGACAACGGGGTGATCCACACGATCAGCCTGCCGATCGGGGCGCGTTGATCGAGCCAGAGACCTGGCTGGAGCAGGGCGCCCGTCGAGCGCCCTGCTTCTCTCCCTGCTGCCGCGCGGTGCCAGCTGCCGCCCGCGTAGGTCTCGGATCAGACGCTCCGCAGCGGCGTCATGCGCGACGACCGATGCGCCCATGCCGTCCTCGGCGCCATTACGCCCGCCGTGACCCTCATCGTCCGGCTCGGGCGGGGCGCCCTGAGCCCCGCTCCCGAGCCTCCGTTGCGGCGGATTGGTCGCACGATCTGCCGCTGGACAGCACCGGTCCGGTTTGGGTAAGCGCGCGCCCAACCGCTGCCGGAGCGCGCCCCATGAAGACCACTGTCCGCCGCACCCTGCTCGCTGCCGTCGCGGCCCTCGGCCTCACCGCCGCGCCCGCAGGTGCCACCACCTTCACATGGGCCACGGCCAACGACATCCTCGGCCTCGACCCGCATGCCGGGAACCATGGCGTCACCAACGCCATGAAGTCGAACGTCTACGAACCGCTGGTCCGCCGCGACGCCGACGGCTCGATCAAGCCCGCGCTGGCGGAGCGCTGGGAGACGCCGTCGCCGACCATCTGGCGGTTCCACCTGGCGCGCGGCGTGCGCTTCCATGGCGGCCAGCCCTTCACCGCCGACGACGTGGCGATGAGCCTGCAGCGCGTGCGGCAGGGCGACATGGCCTACACGGTCGCCTCCATCGCCGGTGCCCGCGTGATCGACGACCACACGATCGAGTTCGACACGCGCGGCCCCAACCCGATCCTGCTGCAGGACCTGACGCTGTTCTTCGTGATGAGCCGCGCCTGGGTCGAGCAGAACAACGCCATGACCATCACCCGCGCCGGCCAGCCCGGCGCGGCCACGGCCTTCGCCCAGCTCAACGCCAACGGCACCGGCCCCTTCCGCGTGACGGAGCGCGTGGCCGACGAGCGCACGGTGCTGGTGCCGAACCCCGAATACCGGGAGCGACTGGACACCGGCATCACCCGCGCCGTCTTCCGCCCGATCGCCGCGGCGCCGACGCGCGTCGCCGCGATCCTCTCGCGCGAGATCGACCTGATGTACCACGTGCCGCTGCAGGACATCCCGCGCGTGCAGCAGGCGCAGGGCGTGCGGCTGATGCAGGGCCCGACGGCGCGCACGATCTACCTGGCGATGGATGTCAGCCGCCCCGAGAACCTGGAGGCGCCAGGTACGCCCAACCCGATGCTCGATCCGCGCGTGCGCCGCGCGATGTACCAGGCCATCGACATGGGGACGATCCGGCGGGTGATCCTGCGCGACAGCACGGTCGCGTCGGGGCTGCCGATCGGCCAGGCCATCGGCGGCTATGTGCCCGAACTCGCCGAACGCCTGCCCTTCGACGCGGAGGCCGCGAAGCGCCTGCTGGCGGAGGCCG
>JAIYAI010000504.1 GCA_027489135.1 Acetobacteraceae bacterium | reverse complement strand
CCACCTGCCGCTCCAGATCGCGCACACGGCCAAGCAACTCGATCACCAGAGCTTTCAGCTCCGCCGGGGTCAGATCGTCGGAATGCAGGGGCGTCGCCACACCAGCAGCGAATCACAGCCGCCGTGACCGGGGGAATCCCCAAATCGCCCCGATGCCCGAGGTTTTGCCCCGGTTACCTGGGAACGCAGTAACCTTCTGAAATTGCACGTGAATTCGCGTTCCCAAGAAACACCGTTCCCAAGAGCCTGGGAACGACAAAAACCCCAGGAATTCCGCCACATTCCCAGATTCCCAAGCGTTGTCCCCTAAAGGGGAGAGCCGATTATTGGGAACCGGCGCTCCCTTGGGGATTTCGGGACGGCGATCGTCGGGGTTGAGCCGTGCGCGGCAACGACGACGCGCATCGGGGTAGAGGTTCGTCCCAACCGGCTGCGACGCGATGAGAGCGTCGAGGCACGCGTCCCCGCACGACAAAAAAGGCTGCATGGCGTAGCGCTGCGTAGAGCATCGCAATCGCGTCGTATTGAGCACGCGATTCCGCGCGTGGTAACCTTCCTCCATCGCATAGCGCAGAATGGCGCATGTCGAGGGAGCCCAGACGCGGTGCCCGCGAAGCCGTTCATCCCGACCGACGAGCAGCGCCGCCTGGTCAAGGCGATGGCGAGCTTCGGCGTACCACATGATGACATCGCGGTGGTCGTGCGCTGCAGCCCGCCGACGCTGCGAACGCGGTTCCGGGTGGAGCTCGACACCGCGACGATCGAGGCGAACGCGCGGGTGGCACAGTGCCTCTACCAGCAGGCCACGACGCCCGGGAACATTGCCGCGACGATCTTCTGGCTCAAGGCGCGCGCAGGATGGCGCGAGAAGCAACAGGTGGAGGTTAGCGGTCCGGATGGCACGCAGCCCGTGATCATGGTGCGGCGGTTCTTCCAGCCCATCGACGATCCCGCGCCGGCCACGCTGATCGAGGGCGAGGCAGCATGAGTCAGACCGCGCCGGCGAAGTTTCCGGCCTACAACACGGCCCGCATCACCGATCTCGTGCCGTATGCCCGGAACGCCCGCACCCATTCCGACGCCCAGGTCGCGCAGATCGCAGCCTCGATCCGTGAGTTCGGCTTCACCAATCCGGTCCTGATCGACGGAGAGCGCGGCGTCATCGCCGGCCACGGGCGCCTGATGGCAGCGCGCGAGCTGGGCCTGGCCGAGGTGCCGGTGATCGAGCTGAGCCACCTCACGCCGGCTCAGAAGCGCGCGTATATCCTCGCCGACAACAAGCTGGCCCTCAACGCGGGGTGGGACGAAAACTTGCTCCGCATCGAGCTGGGTGACCTGAAGCTCGACGGCTTCGATCTGAGCCTCACCGGCTTCGGCGAGGACGAGCTCGGCAAGCTGCTCATCGATGCCAGCGACGGCCTGACCGATCCCGACCTGGTGCCCGAGGCGCCCGTCGATCCGGTCAGCCGTGCCGGGGACCTCTGGATCCTGGGCCGCCATCGCCTGATCTGCGGCGACGCCACGAAGGCGGCCACGGTGGCGCCGCGTGCTCGACGGGGTGCGGCCGCATCTGATGGTGAGCGATCCACCGTATGGTGTCGGATACGATCCCGCGTGGCTCAACCGTGCCGGCCTCAGCGCCACTGCCCGCACCGGCAAGGTCGAGAACGACGACCGGGCCGACTGGCGGGAAGCCTGGGCATTGTTCCCGGGCGAGGTCGCGTACGTGTGGCACGGCGCCCTGCACGCGACCACGGTCGCCGAGAGCCTGACCGCCTCGGGCTTCGAGATCCGCAGCCAGATCATCTGGGCCAAGGACAGGTTGGTCTTGAGCCGCGGGCATTACCATTGGCAACACGAACCCTGCTGGTACGCGGTCCGCGGCACGGGCCATTGGTCCGGCGACCGGAAGCAGACCACGCTCTGGCAGATCGCCAGCGCCGGCCAGGACACCGAGACCGTCCACGGCACCCAGAAGCCCGTGGAGTGCATGCGCAGGCCGATCGAGAACAACAGCAGCCCCGGCCAGGCCGTGTACGAGCCCTTCTCTGGCTCAGGCACCACGATCATCGCCGCCGAGATGACGGGCCGCTGCTGCCACGCGGTGGAGCTGTCGCCGGCGTATGTCGATGTCGCGGTGCTGCGCTGGCAGGCGTTCACCGGCCAGGAGGCCGTGCTGGAGACCGACGGCCGCAGCTTCGACGCGGTGGCGTCGGACCGGGCGCGGGAGAGCGCCTGATGCAGGGCGTGCAGTTCGAGCCAACCGAGGAGCAGCGGCGTCTGGTCAAGGCGCTTGCCGGCTTCGGCGTGATCCACGACGACATCGCCAAGCAGGTCGGCTGCGAGCCCAAGACGCTGCGGAAGCACTTCCGCGAGGAGCTGGATCGCGGGTCCGTCGAGGCGACGGCGAAGGTCGCGCAGTCGCTATTTCAGATGGCAACCACCGGCAAGAACGTGGCGGCAGCGATCTTCTGGATGAAGGCCAGGGCTGGTTGGCGGGAGAAGTCGGAGGTGCATCACAGCGGCGACGTGCAGCCGAACTACGTGATCTACACCGGCGTGCCGCGCGAGGAGCCCACGACCGACCAGTGGATCGAGACCTACAGCCCGTACAAGCAGGTCGAGGCTGGCGTGGACGACGGCCGCGGGCCTGCCTGACACCGCATAAGCGCAGCATGTTCACCACCCACCAACGACCGTTGGTCGGTGGTGAACAGGCCGCCGGTCGGCCAGGACTGCCTCTGCCGGCGGCATTGACGCTCTCCCTGGTCGAGACGACCCTCCCCGGCAACGGGAAGCGCCTGACCGAGGGACACACCGAGATGGCCGTGAGGCAAGCCGGCGAGCGGCCGAAGCTCGGGCTGGCTCTGTGGGGGGCGGTGCCGGTCCAGACCCTGGCGGCGAATGCCGCGCTGGCGGAGCAGGTTGGCTTCGAGAGCGCCTGGATCATCGATTCCCAGCTGCTGTGCCGCGAGGTCTTTGTCTCCCTCACCGCCTGCCTGATGCGCACCGAGCGGCTGCGGATCGCCACCGGGGTCACCCAGCCCGTGACCCGGCACCTCTCGGTCGTGGCAGGCGCGGCGGCAACCTTGCACGAGATGGCGCCAGGCCGTGTCATGATGGGCTTCGGCACCGGCTTCAGTTCCCTGAAGACCATCGGAAGGCCAGCGGCCCGCATCGACGAGGTGGAGGCATTCACCCGTGCATTGCGCACGCTGCTCGACGGTCAGCCAGTGACCTACGATCGGGACGTCGCGGGCGAAATTAGCTGGCTCCGGCAGCCGGCCAATGTGCCGATCCACTACGCCGCGAGCGGACCGCGCATGACGCGGAGCGCGGGAGCACATGTCGACGGCGCGATACTGCTGCAGGGCACCGCGCCCGATCTTGTGGATCGCGGCATCGCTTGGCTGGATCAAGGGGCGGCACAGGCTGGTCGCCCCGCCGGATCAGTGGAGGCGTCCTGCTGGGTGCCGTTCAGCCTCGACCCCGACCGGCAGAAGGCGCTCGACCAGGTCCGCGCCCGCGTCGCCAGTGCCCTGATGCAGGCCAATCCGGAGTCGTTCGAGGGCAACGAGCGCGACGTGGTCGTCGCCCTGCGCGAGCAGTACCGGGTCGGGGACCATGCAGCGGCGTCTGCATCGCACTCTGCCATCGTTCCCGATGCTCTCGTGCGGAAGTTTGCGATCGCTGGTGACGCGGATGAGGTGCGGGAACAGCTGCAGCGGCTCAGCGCGAACCCGCGGGTGGATCGGATCATCTTGAACCCGCAGATACCGGGACCCGGTGCGATGCCAATCGACCAGGTCATCCGGAATTTCGCAGATGCCGTGCTGCCGCATCTCTAGCCGGCGTCAGGGTGTTGCGCGTGCCGCCCGCGCCAGCACCCGCGCGACGGTGGTGTGCGTCCACGCGCCGCGGCCTCGCGGCGTCGGCAGCCCCTGATCGGACAGTGTGCGGGCGATCGCGGCATGGCTGACCACCCCCTCCTGCCTCAGGCGCTCCACCTCCAACACCAGCCGATGCGCCGCCCGCTCCGCCGCCTCCCGCCGCGCCTGGGCGGCTGCTACAGCGTCAGGCGCCGTGGCGGGCCGGTAGCCCCTATCACCGCCCAGTACGCGCCCGCGCGCCTTGGCAGCGGCCAGCGCGGCCCGGGTCCGCTCGCCGATCAGCTCACGCTCCTTCTGCGCCATCGCGGCGTAGATCCGCATCATCAGGTCGTCGGCGCCCGGCATGTCCGCCGCCCGGATCGACACGCCGTCCTCCAGCAGCTGCGACAGCGTGTGCGCGCGCCGGGTGATGCGGTCGAGCCTTGCCGCGACCAGCACGGCGCCCAGCTGACGGCAGCGCGCCAGCGCCGCCTGGAACCCAGGCCGTCGGTCGTCCTTGCCAGAGGCGACGTCCTCGTACTCGGCCACCAGCGTCCAGCCTTGGCTGGCGATGAAGCTCTGGACCGAGGCGCGCTGCGCCTCCAGCCCGAGGCCGCTCTGGCCCTGCTCGGCGGTCGAGACCCGGAGGTACCCGACCGCCAGCCGCTGCTCCTGCCGCCGCATCAGCCTGCAGGCTCGGCGGCGATGCGGTAGACCGTGTAGCTGCCCTTCGCGCCTTCCTTGCCGGGGCCAACCTGCCGGACCCGCTCGTGGACGATCACCTCGAAGCCGCGCTTCTTGAGGCCGGCGAGGAAGCCACGGACCGTGTGCGGCGCCCAGCCGGTCGCCTCCATCATCTGCGGGCCGCTGGCGCCCTCGGGGCGGCGCAGCAGGGCCAGCACCGCCTCCTGCTTCGTGCCGGTCTGCGGGCTGCGCGGCGCGCCGGGTTGGCGCGGTATCCGGGCCGGCCGCGGCTGCGGCAGGGCGGCGCGGAGGGCGGCGATGGCGTCGGCCAGGCGACCAGGGCTGGCGTCCTCGCTGTCCCAGGCGGTCAGCACCTGCTGGGCAGCCGCGCGCAGGCCCGCAGCGCGCGGCTGGGGTGGCGTGCGGCCCTCAGCTGGTGCAGTGCCGGCGCTGGGGCCCTCACCGGCCTCCTGCGCGCCCGTGGGCGCCTCCTGGGCGGGCTCGGCGGCGTCTACAGCATCCTGGGGCTCGGCAGCGCCAGAAGCCGCCAGAGGCGCTTCCTGCGCGCCGTCGTCGGCCTCCACCCCGATCGCCTGCAGCCCCGCCGGAGTGATGCGCAGGAACACCGCCGCGCCGTCGAGCTTCCAGGTGAGGCCCGGGTGCAGCGGCTCGTCGGTCTCCAGCACCTCCACCAGGCCCGCCTCCAGGAGCCGCTTGGCCACCGCGCTGCGCGGCGCCGGCGGCAGGCTCTCGGGCGGCACTGCCAGGCCGTCCGGGTGCTGCGACGCCTTGCTGAGGATGATCGCCTGCGTGTCGCTGAGCTTCGTCATATTCGGGTCTCCGTGCAGGACCCGGCCCGATGCCGCGTCCTACGACCCGAAGCCCCGCCGATTAGCCGGTCAGGGTCACCCGCAGCCGTGCGAAGCGGTGCGCGTGAGGGACCATTCGCTCTGTTCGCGGAGGAAGTGAAACGGAGAGTGCGATCTACGCGGTCGTTCCCGGCAGAGCCCAGCCCCGATCTCCAGCCGCGCCAACCCGCTCAATGGCAACGCCAGCACCTTCTACATCGCCGCCAACAACACCGGCGGCGCGCGGGGGCAGATGGGCTACATCTTCGCCAGCCCCGTCGCGCCGGTCGAATGCCGCATCACGGCGCGCAATGATCCCTACCTCGGCGACAGCCCGAAGGACCTCGCCATCCAGTGGTGTTCGGACGGCATCCACTGGCACATGACGGACGCGTTCACGGGGCTCACGTGGAGCAGCGGTGGAACCAAAGCTTTCTCGCTAAGCCCGTAACGCTGACCATAGGACGACGAGACCTGCCTACCACTCCAGTCGGGTGGTGCATCCCGATCGAGCGAAGAAGGGGTGCAGCCGCCCAGCGCACCCCTCCCGCACTGTCCCAATTACAGAGGGCGGTCGCCATGGAGGGCACAAGCGTGTTCGCCGCCATTCTCAGCACCGCCATTGATCCGCCCCACGAATCGGCGTCTCCGGCAGTCCCCGTGACGTCGGTGAAGGCGACCCTGACTGCCCCCGCCGTTCGCCTCGCCTCATGCGATCACGCTGATCTCCCCGATGCCCCAGTTCTTCACGCTGGTGAAGGTGGCGATCAGGACCGCCGCCCCCGCTCCAGTTCCGTCGGCGTCCCAGGATAGCGTCTTCGCCGCCGTGTCGTAGAGGAACTGGGCATTGGCCTGCGTCGCCACTGCCCCGGCGCCCTCTACATACTGCAACGCGGTGAGGGTCACACCATCGACCAGACCACCACCGAAGCCCCCCGCGGAGACCTCGAACCGATCATCCTTGCCGGCGTAGTCGGTGATCGTGTCGCCCCCCTCGGACGCCGAGGAAAAGCGGAAGGCGTCCTTCCCCTTGCCGCCGGTCAGCGCATCGGCACCGAGCCCGCCCAGCAGTGTATCGTTGCCCTTGTCACCAATCAGCGTATCCGCCGCCTCGAGGCCGGAGAGCAGGTTTGCACCGCCATTGCCGGTCACGCGGTTCGCCGCCGCGTTGCCCGTGGCCGTCGCATCAGCGCCACCGCTGATCACCAGGTTCTCGAAATCCGCCAGCAACGTGTAGCTGCCGCCGACGATCACCGTGTCGATGCCGCCCGCGACGCCGCCCGTCTCGACGATGGTATCGCTGCCGGCGGCGAAGACATAGGTGTCGTCGCCATCGCCACCCACCATCGAGTCCGGATTGCCGCCGCCATCGAGACTGTCGTTGCCGATGCCACCCTGCAGGGTATCGCGCCCGCCACCCCCAAGCAGCGTGTCGTTGCCGACATCACCGGTGAGGATGTTGTTGCCCTCGTTCCCGGTGATGCCGTTGTTGGCGGCATTGCCCGTTCCGGTCAGTGCCGCCGTGCCACCCGTCAGGACCAACTTTTCCAATGTCGCCGCAAGCGTGTAGCTGAAGCCGACTTCGACGGTGTCGATGCCGCCATCCGCGGCCTCCACGATCGTGTCGAGAGCGTCGATCACGAAATAATCCCCGCCCCCACCGCCGATCAGGGAATCCGCCCCTGCCCCACCGACCAGCGTATCATCGGCGCCGCCCCCATTGAGCGTGTCGACGCCATCGCCGCCGACCAGGGAATCAGCCGACCCGCCGCCGCTGAGCAGGTTGTTTCCGGTGTTGCCGGTGATCGTATTGGCGAACTCGTTCCCGGTGCCGTTGATGTTCCCGGCGCCGGTCAGCACCAGCGCCTCGATCTCCTGGCCCGCCACAAGCGTGAAGCTCACCCCGGCGAAGACCGTATCGGAACCGCCGGCCGCCACCTCGACAACCACGTCGCCGGCGCTGTCCACGACGTAGCTGTCGTTGCCGCCACCGCCGACGATACTGTCGTTGCCGGTGCCGCCATCGAGGGAATCCGCGCCCTCCCCGCCCAGGAGCGTGTCGTTACCGACCAGGCCCGCGAGGGTGTTGTCGGCGTCATTGCCGGCGATGCGGTTCGCCAGGTCGTTGCCCGTGCCGGTAGTGGCGCTCGGGATGCCAGGGTCGAGGGTAAGGTTCTCGATCTCCGCACCCAGGGTGAAGCTCACCGCGGCGACCACCTCGTCCGTGCCCTCGCCCGGCGCCTCCGACACCGCGTCGGAGGCGTCGTCGATCAGGTAGAGGTCGTTGCCGGCGCCGCCCACGAGGCTGTCGATGCCCTCCCCGCCGTCGAGGGTATCGCCGCCCGCACCGCCGGACAGCGTCTGGGCGCCACTGGTGCCGTATATCTGGTCGTCGAAGCTGCTGCCGATCACCACCTCGAAGCCGCCGAGGCTGTCGCTGCCCTCACCCGTGGCGAAGCCGCCGCCGAGTTCGACGAAAACCGGCCCGGCCGAGCCCGCGAAGGTCAGCGTGTCCGTGCCGTCGCCGCCCTGCAGGCTGTCATGGCCCGCGCCACCCGCAACCGTGTCGTTGCCGAGACCGCCGTCCAGCGTCTCCGACCCCGCGCCACCCTGCAGGCTGTCGTTGCCCGAACCCGAGAGGATGCTCACGCTCTCGAAGCCGGCCAGAGCGGAGAGGCTGAGATCGCCGGTCTCGGCGGTCAGGGTCCAGAGCAGCAGGTCGGTGCCGGTGCCGCCGTCCAGAACATCCGTCAGCGAGGTGGAAGCGATGGTGTCATTGTCCTCGCCGCCCGTCAGGCTGTTGCTGCCGGCTCCGCCCACGAGGCTGTCGTTGCCGACGCCGCCGTCGAGATTGGCACTTCCTGCCGTATCGTTCAGCGTGTCGTTGCCGTCGCCGCCGCTGACGAGATCGGCGCCGCCGTAGCTGTTGATGCTGTCGTCGCCGCCATTGCCGGAGAGGCTATCGGCCCCGTCCGTGCCCTGGATGGTGTCGTTGCCCGAGCCACCCTGGATCGAGGACCGTTCGAAGTCGCTGTAGTTGAAGATGTTGAGACTGCCGGCCTCGGCGCTCAGGTCCCAGATCGAGAGGTCGTCGCCCGTCCCGGCGAACTGCACGTCGCTGGCCGAGGTGGAGAGGACGGTGTCGTTGCCGTCGCCTCCCGAGAGCACGTTGGTGGCGCCGCCGCCCTCGATGCTGTCCGCGCCCGCGCCACCATCGAGGATGTCATCGCCGGTGCCGCCATCGACGGTATCGGCATCGTCGCCGGCTGCGACTGTATCGTTGCCGTCGCCACCGGCGATCAGGTTGGCGGTGCCGCTGCCGGTGATGGAATCGCCCTGGGCCGAGCCGATGGCGTTCTCGACACCGGTCACGGTGTCCGTGCCCTCCCCGTTTGCCGTGCCGGCAGCGAGGCTCAGCGTGATCGCGGCAAGGGCGGTAGCATAGGTGACCGTGTCGGTGTCCGTGCCGCCGTCGAGGCTGTCGTCGCCGGCATTGCCGGCCACGGTATCGTTGCCGCCGAGGCCCTGGACGGTATCGTTGCCGCCGCCGCCGGAGAGGCTGTTGTTGCCGCCATTGCCGGTGACGGTCTGGCCGATCTCATTGCCCGTCAGAGCGCCATCGGCGGTGCCGCCGAGGGCGAGGGCCTCGATCTCCTGCCCCGCCGCGAGGATGTAGGCAGCGGCGAAGGACTGCACGGTATCCGTGCCGCCGGCCGCGGCCTCGGTCACCACGTCGCCGCTGCTGTCGACGATCAGCAGGTCGTTGTTAGCGCCGCCGACCAGTGTATCAAGTCCGGCGCCACCATCGATCGTGTCGTTTCCGTTGCCGCCGGAGAGGCTGTTGTTGCCGGTGTTGCCGGTGATGGCGTTCGTGGCGTTGTTGCCGGTACCGTTGCGGTTCGCCGAGCCGGTCAGCACCAGGTTCTCGAGGCCGGTGCCGAGGGTCCAGGTCACCGACGAGAAGACGGTGTCGTTGCCGTTGCCGCCGTTGACGGTCTCGTCGACGCTGTCGGCGCCGCTGTCCACGACATAGGCGTCATTGCCGATGCCGCCATACATCGAATCATCGCCCGCGCCGCCATCGAGGCTGTCGTTGCCGGCGCCACCATCGAGGTACTGCCCGCGCGCCGCGCCGATCAGCGTGTCGTTGGCCGCATCACCGTAGGCGTAGTCCACATTGCCGCCGCCCGCGGCGTCGCGGGTCTCGATGCGGTCATTGCCGTCGCCGCCATAGAGCTGGTCATAGCCGCCCTGGATGGTGGTGCCGTTGGCGCCGTAAATCGTATCGTCGCCGGCATCGCCCTGAGCGTAGTCGCTGCCGCCGGCATTCGTGCCGTAGTCGGCGCCGACATCCACGACGTCATTGCCACCGCCACCATAGGCGCCATCAAAGCCGGTGCCGCCATCGAGGCTGTCGTCTAGCCCCCAGCCCGTGAGCTCGTCGTTGCCGTCCTCGCCGCGCAGCGTATCGCCCGGGATGACGGTCGGCGCCGCGCCGTCGCCCGGCAGGCCGCCAAACTCGATGAGGTAGCCATAGGCCGTGCCCGCGACACCTCCGGTATCGTTCCAGCGCCCCTGCGGCACGATGAAGCCACCGAGGTAGTTCTCGGAGGCGCCCCCATTCGGCTCGCCCGCACCCCAGTTCGCATACCCGGGCTGTGCGCCAGGACCTTGGATATAGAAGGTCGTCCCCGCCTCCGGGCCCGAGGCCCAGACCCAGGTGCCCTCGGTTGCCGCGTCGGTGCCGCCGATCCAACTCGAAATGCCGCCGAAGCTGCTGTTGATGAAGGATTGCTCGGCGGCGGAGGTGACGGTGACCATGTAGCCCTGCAGGCCGCCGAGTCTCGCTGCAGTGGCAAGGCTCAGGGCTTGCGCCCAGGATGAAGCACCTTCCGGGGCATAGAGATACCAATGCCCGTTCGCCGCATTGAAGATCGGTACCCCAGTGGTACCAGCTTCGTAGAACGGGTTACCGGCGTGGATGACATCATTGCCGCCGCCACCCGAGAGCGAGTCGAAGCCGATTTCCCCGTAGAGTGTGTCATTGGCCGCACCGGTGGCGACCGTGTCATTGCCGCTGCCGGCGAAGAGCTCGAACTGCTCCACATTGGTGATCGTGGCGCTGCCCAGTGTGTAGGTCGCCGCGGCCGTGGTGAAGATGAAGTTAATGCCACCCACGAAGTCCGAATAGAAATTCAGCACATCATCGCCGTTGCCGCCGTCAATCGAATCGGCGCCGCCAGTGGCGTAGATCGAGTCATCGCCGCTGCCACCCTTCAGGGTATCGGCGTCACCTGAGTAGTAATAACCATACGGCTCCAAATCATCGTAGAGAGCATCTCCATCGGCGCCGCCATCCAGGTCGTCGCTGCCGGCGCCACCCCAAAGCTGTTGCCCGCGCGCGCCACCGACCAGCGTGTCGTTGCCGGCCTCGCCATAGGCGTAGTCGATATAGCCACTGCCCGCCGCATCGCGCGTCTCGATGCGGTCATTGCCCTCACCGCCGTAGAGGTATTCGTAGCCGACCTGCGCCGCGGTGCCGTTCGAGCCGTAGATCGTGTCGTTACCGGCCTCCCCGTACGCAGAGTCGCCGCTGTTCGCCGTGGTGCCGCGGTCGGCGCCTACATCCAGCACGTCGTTCCCATCACCGGCCACCATGTAATCGAAGCCGCGGCCGCCATCCAGGCTGTCATTGCCGGCCACAAGAGCGTACTGGTCGCCATCCAGGGTGTCGTTGCCGTCGCCACCCACCAGCGTATCGCTGCCGCCCCCGCCATAGAGGCCGTCATTTGCGACCCCGGTAGCGAGGCTGTCGTTACCTTCACCACCGTAGATGTCGAATCGTTCGATGCCGGTCACGGTCGTGCCGTCACCGACCAGCGTCGTCACCGCGGCCGCTCCAGCAAAGGCGAAGGTGAGGTTCGCCACGAGGCGATAGCGATCGAAGACAAGGTAGTCGTTGCCTGCGCCGCCATCAACGGAATCGGCGCCCCCATAGATGCTGATGACATCGTCCCCGGTCCCGCCGAGCAGCGTATCCGCGTTGCCGGTCAGGCTGCCGCTGACATCTCCATCCGTCAGGTCATCAGCGTCGGCACCGCCGTCGACACTGTCGCTACCGGCGCCACCGTCGAGGATCTGCCCGCGCGCAGCGCCGACCAGCGTATCGTTTCCGGCCTCGCCATAGGCGTAGTCGGCGTAGCCACCGCCCGCTGCATCGCGGGTCTCGATGCGGTCGTTGCCTTCGCCGCCGTACAGGTATTCGTAGCCCACCTGCCCCGTGGTGCCGTTAGAGCCGTAGATCGTGTCGTTGCCTGCCTCGCCGTAGGCCTGGTCGTTGCCATTCGCATTGGTGCCGCGATCGCTCCCGACGTCCAGCGTGTCGTTCCCCGCGCCGCCCGTCAGGACGTCAAACCCCTTGCCGCCATCCAGGCTGTCATTGCCCGTGGTGACAGCGTATTGGTCGCCGTCGAGGGTATCGTTG
>JAIYAI010000803.1 GCA_027489135.1 Acetobacteraceae bacterium | reverse complement strand
CGGCGACCGTCGCGCGCGACCGGGTGGACTATCTGTCCGCCATCGGGGAATCCTGGAAGGAGCAGACGCTGCTGAACATCGTGCGCCTGCGCTACAGCGACGCACCCACCTTCCTCGACGTCTCCTCCATCATCAGCGGCTACACGCTCCAGGGCCAGGTCTCGGCAGGGGGCGCGTTCAGCACGGACCGGACGACGGCCGTGCCCTCCGGGCTCGGCACGGTCGGCGGGGGCGCGGGCTATATCGATCGCCCCACCATCTCCTACACGCCCCTGATCGGCGATCGCTTCACGCGCAGCCTGCTGAACCCGATACCCCCTGCTTCCATCTTCGAACTTGTCCAGGCCGGCTTCCCGGCCGACGTGATCCTTCTCGTGACCATGCGTGCGTTGAACGGCGTGTTCAACCGCTCGAGCCTCGGCGGCCGGACCCGGCCCGCCGATCCGCGCTTCTACCCGCTGCTCGAGGCGTTCCGGCGGCTGCAGGTCTCGGGCGCGGTCAGCCTGCGGCGCGAACGCCGGGGGCAGGAGGATGTCGCGTATCTCATACTGGCCGGCAGCCGCTCCGCTGACGTCACGCGCGACCTGCAGAGCGTGGCAACGGCGCTGAACCTGCGGCCTGGTCCGGACGGGCAGTTGCTGATCACGAGTGGCGCGCTGCCGCGCAGCGAGCAGGAGCTGGCGGTGCTGCCGCGCTCGATGATGGAGATCCTGCTCGAACTCGGCCAAGGCATCGCGGTACCGGAGACGCATGTCGCTGCAGGCCGCACCTCGGCCGCCGCGCGGACGTCGGATGCGGAGCACCCGTGGGACAGGCCCTTCGTCCGCATCGAAGCCGGCCCGCAGCGCCCTGCGGATCCCTTCGTCGCCGTGCGCTACCGCGACACCTGGTATTGGGTGGAGGATGGCGACCGCGCGTCCAAGGGTGTGCTGTCCTTCCTGATGCTGCTGTTCTCGCTGGCCGAAACCGGCATGCAGCGCCAGGCGCCGGTGCTGACGCTGCCAGCGAACTGAAGCCGAGACGCTTCGGAACTGGCTGGCGGCAGGCGGTGCTTGCCACCGGCGGCCGGCTTGGCAGGGCGGGCCCCAACAGCGGCCGGAGGCCTGCCGGGGGGCGAGCACGGTCCGGTACCATCCGGACCGCCCGCTGCCGAACCGCCGGTGACGTCCGGTTGGTCGTCTTCCTCGTCCTGGCGCCAACCCCTCACGGCTTGAAGCCTCGGGCGAACCCGGGGCGGTTCGGCTCAACCCACGCGTGGCGCCGGCGCTAGACCATGATCCGCGCGCACATAAGCGCGGATCATGGTCTATGCTCCTGATGTTTCGCGTGATTCACGCCTTCGGTGATTCCACCTCCGGCGATCACGCTCTACCCCAGCGCCTTCCGCATCGCCTCCAGCACCGCGATGTTCGTGCGCTCGAAGCTCAGCGGCGTCACCGCGATCCTGCGGGACCGGATGGCCAGCGTCTCGCTCTCCGGCCCATCCTCCGGCGCGCCGCGGGTCAGTTGCAGCCAGTGGTAGTCCATGTTCCGCGGGTCGCGGCCCGTCACCACCTCGGCGCCGCCGAGCACGCCATGCCCCTGGCGGGTCAGCACCATCGGACCCGCTTCCTCGGGCCGGCAGGGCGGAAAGTTGATGTTCAGGCAGGCCTCCGCCTCGTGCCAACCCTGGCCCCAGATCCGCCGGATCACCCCCGGCGCCAGGTGCCGCGCCGAGTCCCAGGGGATGTTGGTGCGGTCCGTGAAGGCCTGGCTCAGCGCGATGCCCGGGACGCCGAGCAGCAACGCCGTCATCGCGGCGCCGACGGTGCCGGAGAACACCGTCTCCCGGCCCAGGTTTTGGCCGCGGTTGACGCCCGACAGCACGACGTCCGGCGGCGTGTCGCGCAGCAGGTGCCGCAGCCCCATCACCACGCTGTCGCCGGGGGTTCCGCTCACGCTGAAGCGCCGCTCGCCGAAGCGGGCGAGGCGCAGCGGCGCGTGCAGGCTGAGCGCGTGCGAGGTGCCGGACTGGTCATGCGCAGGCGCGCAGACCCAGACCTCGCGCGCGATCTGCGCCGCGATCTCCTCCAGAACCGCGAGGCCGGGCGCCTCGATGCCGTCGTCGTTGGTCAGCAGGACTCGGTCGAAGAGCGGGGCATCGGCGGTCATCGGCGCGGGTCCTGGCATGGTTCCGCCGTGACCTAGAGCAAACACCGACCGGAGGGAATCATCCGGTGGAAGATCGCCCCTCCTCGGGTTTCCTCGGGTTGTCCTCCTTCCCGTCGATCAGCGATCCGGCTGTCCCGGCGCATAACCGCCGCCATCGGTCGGCCGCAGCGCCTCGAACATCTCGGTCACCGCGGCGTAGTCGCGGTAGCCGCAGCGCGCGATCGGCACCGCGGCCAGCGTGTCGAAGCGGCCGTTGCGGAGGTAGGCGTCGTCGATATGCACGCCGACCACCTGGCCGATGATCATCCAGCCCTGCAACTGCTTCCCGTCGACGTCGGTGAACTGGAAGGACTGCGTCACCCGGCATTCCAACGCGGCGGGGGAGGCCGCGACGCGCGGCGCCTTCACCATCCGCCCCGGCGCCATCTCCAGCCCCGCGGCCGCGAACTCGCTCGCCCCATCGGGCAGGTCGCCGGAGGAGATGTTCATCGCCTCGAACAGCGCGCGGGTGCAGAGGTTGAAGGTGAACTCGCCCGTGGCGATCGCATTTGCCGCGGAGTGCTTCATGCTCTCCGAGGTGAAGGCCAGCATCGGCGGGTGGGAATGCACGGCATTGAAGAAGCTGTAGGGCGCTAGGTTGGGCCGCCCGTCGCGGTCGACGGAGGAGATCCAGCCGATCGGCCGCGGCGCGATGATCGCCTTGAAGGGATCATGCGGCAGGCCGTGGCCG
>JAIYAI010000656.1 GCA_027489135.1 Acetobacteraceae bacterium | reverse complement strand
ATCCGTTCCCGCCGCCGCCCCCGGCCCCTATCCTGGGCACGATGTCCACCCCACCCCGAGGCACCGCGCCGCGCCTGCTGCTGCCCGATGCCCCGGCCCTCGTCGCCGGGCATGGCCGCGGCGCGTTGCTGACGCCGGACGGCGAGCTCATCGCCGGCCCCTCGGCCGAGATCGCGCGTGCGCTCCGCGACCTGCCGCCGCCCATCCTGGTCCACGCGCCTGCCACCGCCCGGCGGCTCGACCTCTCGCCCTTCGAGGGCGCCTTCGACCTGCTGGAGCTCTTCGCCTTCTGCCTGCCCGCGCGCCTCGCCGCGCCGACGCCGCGTGGCCTCGCCATGGCGCTCGACCTGCCCCCCGCCGAGGACCTGCCCGGCGCCGCCGCGCTGCTGCCGGAACTGGCCACCGCCATGCTTCGCCACCTCGCCGCCGGCCGTGCCGCCGCGCCCAACAAGGACGCCGCCATCCTTGCCGCGCAGCTCCGCCAGGTTGCCGCCTGGCCCTGGGCGGAGGCGGTGCTCGCCGCGTTCGGCCAGCCCGAGGCCAAGGGCGCCACCACGGCCTATCGCGTCTGGCGCCACCTGCCGGACTGGGAGGATCCGGGCCCGCCCCAGCCTCCCTCCAGCCACGCGATCGAGCCCGCCGAGGCGCGCGGGCGCCTCGCCCAGATCCTCGGCGACGGGGCGGAGCAGCGGCCGCAGCAGGCCGACTACGCCTCGGCCGCCGCCGGCGCCTTCGCGCCCCGGGACGATGCCGGCAGCCCGCATGTGGTGCTGGCCGAGGCCGGCACCGGCACCGGCAAGACGCTCGGCTACATCGCTCCCGCCAGCCTCTGGGCGGAGCGCAACGGGGCGCCGGTGTGGCTCTCCACCTTCACCCGCAACCTGCAGCGGCAGATCGACCAGGAACTCTTCCGCCTCTACCCCGACCCGGAGGAGCGCCGCCGCCGCGTGGTGCTGCGCAAGGGGCGGGAGAACTACCTCTGCCTCCTCAACCTCGAGGAGATGATCGGCCAGGCCGGCCACCCCGCCATGGCGGTGCCGCTGGCGCTGGTGGCGCGCTGGGCGCTGGCGACGCGCGACGGCGACCTGATGGGCGGCGACTTCCCGGGCTGGATCGGGGAGCTCTTCGGCCCCGCCGCCATCTGGCCGCTGGCCGACCGCCGCGGCGAGTGCATCCGCTCCGCCTGCCCGCGCTACAAGCAGTGCTTCGTCGAGCATTCGATCCGCCGCGCCCGCACCGCGACACTGGTCGTTGCCAACCACGCGTTGGTGATGATCCAGGCCGCGCTCGGCGGGGGCGAGGACGGGCGGCCACTGCGCTACGTCTTCGACGAGGGGCACCACCTGTTCGATGCCGCCGACGCCGCCTTCTCCTCCGTGCTGACCGGGTCGGAGAGCGCCGAGTTGCGCCGCTGGCTGCTGGGCGCGGAGGGCGGGCGGTCCCGCGCGCGGGGGCTGCGCGCCCGGATCGAGGAGCTAGCCGGGGACATCCCGGAACTGCTGGCGCCGATGGAGGCCGCGCTCTCCGCTGCACGCGCCCTGGCCGCGCCGGGCTGGCCGAACCGGCTCGCCGACGAGATCGACCCCGCCGCCGCCCAGCCCGACCGCCTCGCCAACCCGACCGAGGCCTTCCTGCGCCTGGTGCGCCGCCAGGTCCTGGCCCGCGCCGCCGATGACGACGGGCTCTACGGCGTCGAATGCGACCTGCATCCCCTGGGCGAGGGGCTGGCCGATGCCGCGGAGGCGCTGGACCGCGCGCTGCGCCGCCTGACCGAGCCGCTCCTGCTGCTGCGCGACCGCCTGGCCGCGAAGCTGGAGGACGAGGATGCGGGGGAGATGGAGACCGGCGACCGCATCCGGCTGGAGACCGCGGCCAAGGGAATCGAGCGGCGCGCGCTGATGCCGCTCGGCGCCTGGCTGGCCATGCTGAAGGCGCTGCGGGCGCCGCCGCCGGCGCCGGGGGAGCGGCCGACCCATGTCGACTGGCTGGCGCTGGAGCGGCGCGAGGGCAGGGACGTCGATGCCGGGATGCACCGGCATTGGCTCGACCCCACGCAGCCCTTCGCGCTGGCCGTCGCCGCGCCGGCGCATGGGCTGCTGGTGACCTCCGCCACGCTGCGCGACACCGGCGTGGGCGAGGACGCGATGGAGGCCGGCTGGCGCGAAGCGGAGGCGCGCACCGGCGCGGCGCACCTGCCGATGCCGGCGATCCGCGCCGCGGTGCCCTCGCCCTTCGACTATGCCGCGCGGACGCGGGCCTATGTGGTGACCGACGTCGACAAGATGCGCACCGCCCAGGTCGCGGCGGCGATGGGGGCGCTGTTCCAGGCCGCCGGCGGCGGGGCGCTCGGCCTCTTCACCGCCATCCGGCGCCTGCGGGAAAGCTTCCATCGCATGGCGCCGGCGCTGGAGGCGGCCGGCATCCCGCTCTACGCCCAGCATGTCGACGCGATGGACAACGCGACGCTGGTCGATGTCTTCCGCGCCGAGGAGGATGCCTGCCTGCTCGGCACCGATGCCATGCGCGACGGCGTCGACGTGCCGGGGCGGTCCTTGCGGCTGCTGGTCTTCGAACGGGTGCCCTGGCCGCGCCCCTCGATCCTGCACCGGGAGCGGCGGGTGCATCTCTCGGGCGGGGATCCGAAGGCCTATGACGACGCCATTGCCCGCCACCGGCTGCGCCAGGCCTTCGGGCGGCTGATCCGGCGTGCCGACGATAAGGGTGTGTTCGTGCTTCTCGACCGATCATGCCCCTCCCGCCTGCTGGCGGGCCTGCCGGCCGGGGTTGTGCCCGTGCGGCTCGGCCTGGCGGAGGCGGTGGCGAGGACGCGTGACTTCCTCGCGGAGGAATGATCCAGTGTGGATCGCATCTGTCCGCGGGACGGCCCCGGACCGGTGACGACCTCTCGGAGGGGTGATCATGGGCGGGTTTGACGGCGGCATGGGCGGCGGTCACGGAGGCGGTCCCGAGGAGTTTCCGATGCCCGTCAGCCGATTCAACCCGCAGGAGGCGCTGATCTGCGCCATGGTACTGATGGGCGCCTCCGACCGCTCCATGTCCGACGCTGAGCTGGCGATGATGGCGAAGCTGGTGCAGGAACTGCCCGCCTTCGCCGAGTTCCGCGCCAGCGAGATCAGCGCCGTCACCGAGGTCTGCCTGCGCCTGCTGGAACGCACGGATGGCCTGGACCGCGCCACGGGGATGATCCGCGAAGCCCTGCCGATGCGCCTGCGCGAGACCGCCTACCTGCTGGCCTGCGAGGTCGCGGCGGCGGACGGGGAGGCGACGCAGGAAGAACTGCTGTTCCTGTCCGAATTCCGCGTCGCGCTCGACATCGACCGGCTGATCGCGGGGGCGATCGAGCGGGCGGCGAAGGCGCGCTACCAGGTGATCTGATTTCCCTGGTGTGCGCGATCGTTTCCGGATAGATTTCCGGAAATGCCCCAGGCCCTCCTCGACCATCGGCGCCGCCAGGCGGAACGCGGTTTCCAGCGCCTGGAGGTTCGCGTGCCGCGCGGCGATGCGGCACTGGTCCGCGCCGTCGCTGCGGCGCTGGCCGATCCCGCGCAGGCCGATGCCGCGCGGGCCGTGCTGACAGAGCGCTTTGCCGCACCGCCGGGGCGGACCCTGAAGGACCTGCTGGCTGCGGCGCCGCTGGAGGGGATCGACCTCGACCGGTCGCGCGACACGGGGCGCGCCGCGGACCTTTGACCTGGCTGGTCGACACAAACGTCGTGTCCGAGATCCGGAAGGGCCGCCGCTGTCACCCCGCCGTCGCCGTCTGGTGGGCCGGCGTGGCGGAGAGCGACCTCTTCCTCAGCGTTCTCACCCTGGGCGAGATCGGGCGTGGCGTGGAGGCCGTGCGTCCGCGTGACCCTGCCAAGGCGGCGGTGCTGGAGGCGTGGCTTGCGTCGCTCGTCCCCGCCTTCGGACCGCGCATCCTGCCTGTGGACGCCACGGTGGCGACGGTCTGGGGACGTATCGCCGCGATCCGCTCAGTCCCGGTGGTCGACGCGCTGCTGGCAGCGACGGCGCTGGTGCACGGCCTCACGCTGGTCACCCGCAACGGCGCCGATGTCGCGGGCTTGGGCGCGAGGGTGCTGGACCCTTTCCGCGGCTGACGCCGCCTTTCGGTTGACGCCGCCCGCTGCCGCGGCGCATTGGCGCCCCACCATGCCCCCCACCATCGCCATCCTCGGCCGGCCGAATGTCGGCAAGTCCACGCTGTTCAATCGCCTCGTCGGTCGCAAGATCGCGATCGTGGACGACACCCCAGGCGTCACCCGCGACCGGAAGGAGGCCGAGGCCCGCATCGCCGGCCGCGACGTGACGCTGATCGACACCGCCGGCCTCGAGGAGGCCGACCCCGAGACCATCCCCGGCCGCATGCGGGCCAGCAGCGAGGCGGCGCTGCGCCAGTCCGACCTCGCCCTCTTCGTCATCGATGTGCGCACCGGCCTGACCAACACCGACCGCGCCTTCGCCCGCTGGCTGCGCCGCCAGCCCGTGCCCGTGCTGGTCGTTGCCAACAAGGCCGAGGGACGGCAGGGCGTGAACGCGGCGATGGAGGCCTTCGAGCTTGGCCTCGGCGACCCCGTCCCGGTCTCCGCCGAGCATGGCGACGGCATGGGCGGGTTGCACGACGCGGTGCGCGAGATGCTGCCCGAGGAGGGCGCGGAGGCGGAGGACGGGCCGGACCGCCCGCTCCGCCTCGCCATCGTCGGCCGGCCCAATGCCGGCAAGTCGACGCTCCTCAACGCCCTGCTCGGCGAGGAGCGGATGATCACCGGCCCCGAGCCCGGCCTGACGCGCGATTCCGTCTCGGTGGAGTTCACCGATGCCACCGGCGGGCTGGTGCGCCTTGTGGACACGGCAGGGCTGCGCCGCCGCGCCCGCGTGACCGAGAAGCTGGAGCAGATGTCGACCGCTGCGACCATCGCCGCGCTGAAGGAATGCGAGGTCGCGGTGCTGGTCGTCGACGCGCTGCAGGGGATGGACGAGCAGGATCTCCGCATCGCGCGCCTGGCGGAACGCGAAGGCCGCGGCATCGTCATCGCGCTGAACAAGTGGGATGCCGTCGAGGACCGGAACGCCGCGCGCAAGCGGATCGAGGATGTGCTGACCGCGAGCCTCGCGCAGCTGCGCGGCATCTTCGTCGTACCGCTCTCCGCCGAGACCGGGCGCGGCGTGGAGACCCTGATGCCGCGGGTGCGGGAGGCGCATGCGCTGTGGAACCGCCGCGTACCCACCGGCGAGCTGAACCGCTGGTTCGAGGGGGCGCTGGCGAAGCACCCGCCGCCGCTGGTCGAGGGGCGGCGCATCAAGCTGCGCTACGCGACCATGCCGAAGGCCCGCCCACCCACCATCGCCGTCTTCGGCACACGGGCGGAGCAGCTGCCGGAGGATTGGCGCCGCTACCTGGTGAACAGCTTCCGCGAGACCTTCACCATGCCCGGCATGCCGATCCGCCTGAACCTGCGCGGCACCAGCAACCCCTATGCGGAGCAGGATTCCTAGCCGCTGCATGCATATTGCGGAGGGGCGCTGTAACTCACGCAGCAGTCATCGGGATTTCTTTGACTTCAACGTGGGGCTGTGAGCTTTTGGATGGCGCCAACCGCTCTTGGCCCGCCTTGCCGTGCCTTGCCTGGGTCCATGCCCTGGGTGGCCTCAAGCCGATCCAGCCCGGTGGCCCCCGCGCGGGCGATCGGCGTCCGCGCCTCTGGCGAGGAGGGTGCTCCGCATGGCAACCGGCACCGTGAAGTGGTTCAACGCGACCAAGGGCTTCGGCTTCATCGTCCCGCAGGACGGCGGCAAGGACGTGTTCGTGCACATCACCGCCGTGCAGAAGGCCGGACTCGCCACGCTGAACGAGAACCAGAAGGTCTCCTTCGACGTGGTCATGGAACGCGGCAAGCCGGCGGCGATCAATCTGAAGGCGTTATGAGGGGAAGGCCCCTCACCCCGCGCGGAAGGTGATGGGCTTCGCGCCTTCCCACAGCACGGCGCGGCCGGTCTTGGCCAAGCGGTCCAGCCCTTCACGAATGGTCAGGAAGTGGTTGCCGGCCAATTGGCCCGCCTTGCTGGCAAAGCAGCAGGGGCCATAGGCCACCAGGATTTCCGTTTCACT
>JAIYAI010000739.1 GCA_027489135.1 Acetobacteraceae bacterium | reverse complement strand
TGCCCGTGGCCATGCCACGGCACGATCGACATGTGCACGCAGCCCTCGCTGCCGGGCACGGGACGCTCCTCCCAGGTCGCGCCCGCATCGTCCGAGATCAGCACGGAGGAAGTGTCGCGGTCGCCCGTCCAGGCCCCCTGGGGCGGCTGGGTGCAGCGCCAGATCGGCAGCAGCCATTCGCCGTGGCCGTTCACCACGATGCGGCTGCGGATGAAGGTGCCGTAGCCGGGCTTCTCCGGGATGATGTCCTCGATCGGACCCCAGCTGCGGCCGCCGTCGCGGGAGATCCGGCGACGGATCAGCGCGGTGTCCTGGTGCCCGCCCTTCTGCGCCGGCCAGAGCAGCCAGAGCGACGCGTCGGGGGCGTGGAAGAGTAGCGGATTCTGCTCGGACCGCGTCGGGTCGTCGGAGAGCTTCACCGGGTCCGACCAGCGCTCCGCGCCCTTCGCCAGACGGGAAAGGTGGATCGAGATATCGGGGATCCCCTCCTGCGTGCCGCCGAACCAGGCGCAGAGCAGGTCACCATCCGGCATGGGCAGGATGAAGCCCGCATGGTTCTGCACGCAGGGCGTCGGGATGACGGCCTCGATCCGCGCCGGGTCGCCGGGCGCGGGGCGCAGCGTCTCGAAGCGGTCGATGGCGCCGCTGGCGTCGGGCATGGGGCGTTCCTCCTGCTCAGACCGTCGCCCGATACGCCGCGAGGCGTTCGGCGTATTCGATCGCCTCGATCAGGCTGCGCTCGCTGGCGATACCCTGGCCCGCGATGTCGAAGGCGGTGCCGTGGTCGACCGAGGTGCGGATGACGGGCAGGCCGAGCGTGATGTTGACGCCCGACAGGGCTTCCCACTTTCCTGTCGCCGGGTCGACCGAGAAGCCGAGCAGCTTCACCGGGATGTGGCCCTGGTCGTGGTACATGGCGACGACGGCATCGTACTGGCCGGCGCGCAGCTTCACGAAGACCGTGTCGCCAGGGACCGGGCCATGCACGTCGAGGCCATCGGCATTGGCGCGTGCGATGGTCGGCGCCGAGACCTCCATGTCCTCCCGGCCGAACAGCCCACCCTCGCCGGCATGCGGGTTGAGCGCGGCGACGGCGATGCGGGGCTTCGCCACGCCGAGAGCCCGCACCGCATCGTCCGTGAGGTCGAGCACGAGGCGGAGGCGTTCCGGCGTGAGGCGCTGCGGCACGTCCTTGAGCGCGACATGGGTCGTGACATGGCTGACCCGCATGGGGCCGTGCGCGAGCAGCATGACGGAACCGCGGCGGCCGGTCAGTTCGGCGAGCAACTCCGTGTGGCCGGCATAGTGGTAGCCGGCGAGGTTCAGCGCCTCCTTGTTCAGCGGCGCGGTGACGATGGCGCTGGTCCGGCCAGCGAGGCAGAGACGCACGCCCTGCTCCACGGCGAGATAGGCGAGCCGGCCGCCTTCTGCGGACAGCACGCCAGGCAGGACCGGCGCACCCTCTGCCCCGGCTTGCAGGAAGCAGAGATCGGGCCAGGCGGCCGCGTCGGCTGCGACCTCCGGGACTGCCAGCATCGGGGCCAGCGCGGCCCTTGCGCGGTCGAGCGCGGTGCCGCTGCCGATCACCAGCAGCTTCAGGTCGCCCGCGGCGATGCGCGGTGCAAGGGCCGCGCAGGCCTTGACGATGATCTCCGGCCCGATCCCCGCCGGATCGCCCATGGTGACGGCGAGGTGGCGTGTCGCCCGCATCGCCGTGCTCGGGCCGCCCGCGATCACATGGCTGTCCTGCATGGCCTTCCCTTCCGACGCCCGGCTTCGCCCTCTCTGTCAGGCCACGGAGCCCGGGGCAACAGCCGCCGGTGCGTGATCGGCCCAGGCGGCGCCGTTGTGGCGGCGCCTCACGCGCTGCGACAGGCGGTGGAGCCGGATTCGCCGGGCGCCCCGTCCGCGACGATGCCGTTGCCGGCGAGCAGGTCGCGCCAAAGCGTCGGCCCGCCGAAGGCGCCGGATTTCGTCACCAGTGTCAGCCCGTCCCAGCGGCCGCCCTGCAGCGTGGCGCGCGGTACGCCCGGCGCGACGAGCCCCGTCGCCAGGATCGCCTCCGCGCCGAGCGCGCCGCAGATCCCGCGCAAGGTTTCGCCCCCGGCGACCAGCAGCGTGCCCGGGGGGACGAGCTCGCCGAGCAGGGACGCATAGACTTCGGCGATCCGCCGCGCCGCTTCGGCCCGGCCCAGATCGGCCGCGAGGTCCAAGCTGACCATCGCCGCCCCCGTGGCCTCCATCCGGCGGCCGACGCGCCTGGCTGCCTCCGGGTCGGGGTCGGGCAGGCGCAGTGCGACGCGGCCACAGGCCGCCAGCTGCCGCGCGGTGACGGGCTGGTCCGACCCGAATAGCCCGAGCACGGGCTGGGCGAGGCGATGATCGGGGGGCACGGGCTCCGCCCCCGCCAGCGCGCCGGCCAGCCCCGCCGTTCCGCACCACAGGACAGGCGCCCTGACGGCACGGCCGAGCGCCACGATGCGCGCGAGATCCGCGTCCGTCTCCGCGTCGAACACGCTCACCCCCTCCGGCAGCGGCAGGTCGAGCCGACCCGGCCGTGCCGCCACCCCCTCGGCGGCGAGCATCGTGATCAGGTCGCCGGGGCCGACCGGCACCCACCCGCCATCCTGCGAAAGCATGAACTGCCGGCCGCCGCGGGTGATCCGCCCCAGCGCCGGGAAGGCGGGGGCGAGGACACAATGTCGCCAGGGGCCGGCACGGAGACAGGTCGCGATCTCCGCCGCGGCATGGCCGCGCAGCAGGCTGTCCAGTTTCTTGTAGGCGAGGTCGCCGCCGGCGAGCATGCCGATATGCCGCGCGACCCGCGCCGAAGCCTCCTGCCGGCCCGCTTCCCGGGTTTCCGAATCGAAGGCAAGGCTGCCGATGGCGCCTCCTGGATGGCGGAGCGGCAGCGCGACGGGACCGCAGAGCCCC
This sequence comes from Acetobacteraceae bacterium, assembly GCA_027489135.1. Classification (GTDB taxonomy): domain Bacteria; phylum Pseudomonadota; class Alphaproteobacteria; order Acetobacterales; family Acetobacteraceae; genus JAIEOP01. The sequence continues at coordinate 4,936 of JAIYAI010000739.1, read as the reverse complement.
GTCAGCGCCGCCGCCGTGTCGAGCGCGCCGGTGAGGTCATCGGCGAGCAGGCGGAGAACCGGCTTCATCGTGCGACTGGCCGCGCCTGGACGGCCCGGCTGCCGCGCCGTCTGTCCTGGCCGCCGGTCCCGGCCTTCAAGCAGGCAGATCGGCGCCCGGCCTGCGGCGTGTCCGTCGACGCCGTGCGGGCGGCGCCAAGGGGCCGAGCGGGGCCTGCGCGACACCGGTCGCCGGTGACGGCGATCAGCCCGGACGCCTGCGCGCGGGCGGAGCGCGCGAGGCCGGGATCCTGCGCGTGGTCGGGCCGGTCGCGCCAGCGGTGGGGATCGTCGGAGCTTCGGGGGGTGGGCATGATGCGCGAAGCGGCTCCGAGGTGCGCCACCGGTGCGGCATGCACTGGCTCGCCAGCATGGCTCGACCCACCCGCTGGGCCTAGACCATGATCGGCGCGTTCAGAAGCGCGGACCATGGTCTAGGCTCCCGATGTGGCGCGTGATTCACGCCTTTGGTGATCCCACCTCTGGCGATCCCGCTCGAGTGGCCCGATTCCGACGTCCTGCGGCATGACGCCGCCGCGCCAGCGCTGGGTCACGGCTGCCAGCGGCCGGTCGGAAGCACAGCGTCGGGACACCGTGCGCAGCGGTGGGATCCTGTGCTAATCCTGACAGGGAGGCCTTGGGCATAGGGTGCCGCACTGGCGCGGTACGCCGCCTTGCCTCGAGCATCGGCGCCCGCCATGCCCTCGCATCCGGAGAAACCTCGATGATCCAGTTCCGTTCGCAGGCCCTGGCGCTGAGCGGCGCTGCCCTGGCCGTTGCCGTCTGGGCCGCCGGCCCTGCCGCCGCGCAATCCTCGATGGGTTCGCGCGAATTCCAGCAGGCCGAGCTCTCCGAGGTCTCGCCCGCGATCCGCGCCGAGGTGGAGCGCCGCGTCGCTGCCGCGCCGGGCAACACCGTTCGCGGCGTGCTCGAGACCATGCTCCTCAACGAGATCCAGGTCCGCTGGGCCGGCAGCCGCCTCGTCGCGGTGGATATGGGCCGCGGCGTTGCCGTGATCGGCCTGCCGGACAACAGCCTGAAGGCCGTCACCTTCAACAAGCAGGAAGGCCTGAAGGTGGTCGGCGAGGTCACGCTGACCCGCTGATCCCTCGCCGAGGGGCGCGCTCGCTGTAGGGCGCGGCCCCGCGGTACAGGGCCCGGCGTGGGGTTCCCTGCGTTCCGGCTGGTGGTGGCGACGCCTCCCGGCATCCTGCCGTGGCGGCGTCGCCGCACGCCTGTGTGGGCCCCTGGGTTGGACGTTGCGCGCCCACGGGTACCGCGCCACGACGCGGTGACCGCGTCCAAACTGCCGGCGATCGCCTTGACCGGCCCGGCCGGGGGCCGCCGGTCCAAACCCCCGCTCTTCCGCGACAGCCGCACCGATCCCGCCATGCTATGGGCCGTCGGCGAGCCTTGCCCGCAGCGCCCCCGCGCCCGTTTCGGTAATTGCCTCCCCCAGCCGTGCCGTGCGAGATGCGGCGGCACCAGGAGGACGGCATGGACAGACATGGCGGCGCGACCCGCAGGGCCGTGCTCACCCTCGCGGCGCTGGCACCGGGGACGGTGGCGGCGCAGGAACGCTACCCGACGCGTCCGGTGACGCTGATCGTCCCCTGGGCGGCGGGCGGTACCACCGATATCCTCGCGCGCATGCTGGCCGAACCGCTACGCCAGTCCCTCGGCCAGCCCTTCGTCGTGGAGAACCGATCCGGTGCCTCGGGCAATATCGGGTCGCAGGCCGTGGCGCGGGCCCGACCGGATGGGTACACGCTGCTCTTCGGGTCAATGAGCACCCACGCGATGAACAACGCGCTGTTCCGCGACATGCCTTTCGACGGCGTCGCGGACTTCACCGCCCTCGCGCTGCTCGGCTTCGCGCTGAACACGATGGTGATCCATCCGTCGGTGCCGGCGACGACGGTCGCGGATTTCATCGCCCACGCCAAGGCCAATCCGGGCAGGCTGGCCTATGCCTCGGCCGGGCCGGGATCGACCAACCATCTCTGCGCCGAGATCTTCGTGCGCATGGCGGGGATCGAGATGGTGCACGTGCCCTATCGCGGCGGCGCGCCGGCGGTGCAGGACCTGGTGGCGGGGCAGACGCAGCTGTTCTTCAGCGCCGCAACCCAGACCCTGCCGCATGTCCGCGCCGGGCGCCTCCGGCTGCTGGCGGTGACGGAGGAGAAGCGCTCCGCCCTGCTGCCCGGCGTGCCCACCGTGGCGGAGACCTTGCCGGGCTACGGCATGACGGTGTGGTACGGCGCGCTCGGCCCGCGGGGCATGGCGCCGGCGCTGGTCGGGCAGCTCAACGCGGAGATCAACCGCGCGCTGGCGTTGCCGGATGTGCGGGACCGCCTCGCGGGGATGGGCGTGGAGGTCGAGCCGGAGAGCGCGGCGGCCTTCGCGGCGCGCGTCCAGGCCGATGCGACGCGCTGGCACCGGGCCATCCGCGACCTCGGCATCGCCATGACGGATGCGTGAGCGGGGCCCGCAGGTGGACGTACCGATGCCTGACGTGGCGTTGACCGCGGCGCAGGTGGCGTGGCTGGCGGCGGCGGCGCGCGAGGACGACCCGCTGGCGCTGATCGCCGCTGTGGGTGCGGTGGCGCGGGAGGCGACGGGCCATGCGCTCTGCACCGCCATGCGCTTCGACGCCGCGGCGATGACGGTGCGGCGGATCTGGAGTTCCGACCCCGCCGCCTATCCCGTGGGCGGCGCCAAGCCGAAGCGCGACACCGCCTGGGGCCGCCACGTGCTGCTGGAGGGGCGGGTCTTCGTGGGGGAGGGGCCGGCCGCGATCGCCGCGCATTTCGACGACCACGTGCTGATCGCCGCGCTCGGCTGCGCCAGCATCGTCAATGTGCCGATCCTGCTCCGCGGGGAATGCCGCGGCACGCTGAACCTGCTGTGGCGCGATGCGGCCGTGCCGCCGGCACGGCGCGCCATGGCCGAACTGCTCGGCCTGCTGGCGACGCCGGCCTGGTGCCGCTGAGCGGCACCGTCGCAGGCAACCTGCGATTGACCCGTCAGACCGGGTCGAGCACCACCACGGGGATCTCGCGATCCGTCTTCTTCTGGTAGTCGGCGTAGGGCGGCCAGAAGGTCAGCGAGAGCTCCCAGAGTTTCGCACGCTCCTCGCCCGTCGCGGTGCGGGCGCGGGCCTTGAGCCGCTTCGTGCCGACCATCACCTCGACCTCCGGATTGGCGGTGAGGTTCTTGTACCAGCCCGGATGCTCGGGCGCGCCGCCCTTCGAGGCGACGATGACGTAGCTGTTCCCCGCCATGCCGTAGAACAGCGGGAAGATGTAGCGCTCGCCCGACTTGCGGCCCGTGGTGGTCAGCAGCAGGGAGGGCACGTCCATCTCGCCGTAGCCCGCCGGCTTGATGTGGTACATGTGCCCGTCGGTACCGCCGCTCTCGAGATAGCGACGGGTATGCTCGACCATCCAGTCCGGCAGGTTCGGCGCGAGCTTGGCGTCGGTCATGAGGGGCCTCCCTTGTCCTGGGGCAGTCATAGCACGCTCAACCGCGGCGCTACACGCGCCTCGGTCGCGGAACGGCATGCGGGGGTCCCCGCACTCCGGGTCGCTGCGCCCCTGCGCGTCGCGCCGTCTGGCAGGGTGCGGCGGGGACGGGTAGAATGGCGCGACAGAGGCCTGCCCAGGCCCCGCCGGGAGAGTTCGCCGGTCCCATGGCCCCACACTGCACCACCGGGGCTGGAGGGATTCGATGAGACGTCGTGACCTGATGGTCGGCGCCGCCGCGGCGGCCGCCACGTTGCCGCGCGTCGCCGCGGGGCAAGGGGCGCGCCGCGTGCTGAAATTCGTGCCGCACGCCAACCTGACCAGCTTGGACCCGATCTGGACCACGGCGACCATCACCCGCAACCACGGCTACATGATCTTCGACGCGCTCTACGGCACGGACGCGGAATTCCAGCCGCGCCCGCAGATGGCCGAGGGCACGCTGTTCGAGGATGGTGGCCTGACCGCCACCGTCACCCTGCGCGACGGCCCGCGCTTCCATGACGGGGAGAAGGTGCTGGCGCGGGACTGCGTCGCCAGCCTGCGGCGCTGGATGAAGCGCAGCCCGATGGGCCAGAAGCTCGAAGCCACGATGGACGCGCTCGAGGTCGTGGACGACCGGCGGCTGCGCTTCCGGCTGAAGAAGCCCTTCCCGCGGCTGCTGAATGCGCTCGGCTCCGTCGCCTCGCCGGCGCCGATCATCATGCCGGAGCGGCTGGCCCTGACCGACCCCTTCCAGCAGGTGAGGGAGATGATCGGCAGCGGGCCCTTCCGCTTCGTCGCGGCCGACTACAACAGCGGCAGCCTCTCGGCCTACGAGAAGTTCGACCGCTACAGCCCGACGCCGGAGGGCCGGCCGAGCCTGACCGCGGGGCCGAAGATTCCCCACATCGACCGCGTCGAGTGGCACGTCATCACCGACCACGCGACCGCCGCCGCGGCCCTGCAGCGCGGCGAGATGGACTGGTACGAGAACGTCCCCGTCGAGATCCAGCAGCTCCTGCGGCGGTCCCGCGACATCACGGTGGAGCGGCTCGACCCGCTACCCTCGACCGGCGTGCTGCGCTTCAACTTCCTGCACCCGATCTTCAACGACAAACGCATGCGCCAGGCGCTGCTGCCGGCGATCAGCCAGGCCGACTTCATGCAGTCCATCGTCGGCACCGATCCCGATCTCTGGCGCGCCGGCGCGGGGATGTTCACGCCGGGCACGCCGCTGGCCAATGATGCCGGCCTGGCGCCGCTGCTGGGCCCGCGCAGCCTCGACCGCGCGAAGGAGCTGCTGAAGGCGGCGGGCTACACCGACCAGCCCGTGCGGGTGCTGGTGCCGACCGATATCCTTGCGCCCTCCGCCATCAGCCAGGTCTGCGCCGA